>DWXV01000036.1 GCA_019119025.1 Candidatus Allofournierella excrementigallinarum | reverse complement strand
GCCCCAGACGTTGGGGTTCACGGGGGCGGTGCATGCCTCCTCGCCGATGTCGGAATAAAGCGCGTCGATGATGGCCTGGCGGTCGATGGCGTAGCTCACGGCCTGGCGCAGGCGGGTGTCCTTCAGGTACTCGTTGGCGCAGTTGAACTGCAGGCCGTGGGCGCCGATGGTCTCGGTGGTGATGATCTTCAGATCCGGGTTCTGCTTCAGAGCAGGCACCTCGCTGGTGGCAACGGTGGTCATGTCCACCTCGCCGGTCTCCAGGGCCACCTGGCGGGCGTTGGCGTCGGTGACGATCAGGATGTCGATGGTCTTGGTGGGCACGGCGCCGCCGAAGTAATCGTCAAAGCGCTCCAGCACCATTTCCTGGTCGCGGTCCCAGGAGGCCAGCTTATAGGGGCCGGTGCCGTCCACCGACTCGGCGGTAAGGCCCAGTTCGGTGCCGTACTGCTCGATGTAGTCGGCATTCAGGATCAGGTTGGAGCGGTGGGTCAGGTTGGCCAGGAAGGGCGCGATGGGGCTGGGAGTGATGAGCTGGACGGTGTAGTCGTCCACCACGTTGCACTCGGAGATGTAGCCGGTGGCCAGGCTGGTGTAGCGGACGGGGTTCTCCTCGTCCAGCAGGCGGTCGTAGCTGGCCTTGACGTCGGCGGCGGTCAGTTCCTTGCCGCTGTGGAACTTCACGCCCTGCTTCAGGTGGAAGGTCCAGGTGCAGCCGTCCTCAGACACTTCCCAGCTCTCGGCCAAATCGCCTTCCAGCTCGTTGTTGGTGTTGCGGCGCACCAGCTGAGAATATACTGCACGCAGGTACACATCGTTGGTGTTGTTCATCTGGCCGTCCATGTAGTTCTGGTCGTTGGCGGCGGCGATGGTGATGGTATCCTTGTAGGTCACGCCCGCAGCGTCGCCGGAAGTCCCGCCGGAGGCGGGGGTGGAGTCGCCCGAGGAGCCGCAGCCGGCCAGCAGGGAAACGCTCATGGCCGCAGCGAGCGCAAGGGCAAGAAGCTTTGACTTTCTCATGATTTCTTCTCTCCTTTTTCAGTTTATATCCATGCCCCTGTGAGGCAAAAGATATCATTTCGCGGCGCACAGGTGGCAGGCCACCTGATGACCGGGTTCCACTTCCACCGGCACGGGCTTCTCCCTCGCGCAGCGCTCGGTGGCGTACTTGCAGCGGGTGTGGAAACAGCAGCCGCTGGGCGGGTTCAGCGGGCTGGGCACGTCGCCCTCCAGCTCGCCGCTCATGGCGGCCCGCTCGGGGTCCGGCACCGGGATGGCGTCCAGCAGCGCCTGGGTGTAGGGGTGGCGCGGGTCGTCGAAGAGCTGTTTTTTGCCGGCGATCTCCACCACATTGCCCAGATACATCACCGCGATGCGGTCGCACAGGTGATGCACCACGCTCAGGTTGTGGGAAATGAAGATGTAGGTCAGGCCATGCTTCTCCTTGAGTTCCTGCATCAGGTTCAGGATCTGGGCCTGGATGGACACATCCAGCGCCGAGACCGGCTCGTCGCAGATGATGAGGCCGGGGTTGAGGGCCAGGGCCCGCGCGATGCCGATGCGCTGGCGCTGGCCGCCGGAGAACTCGTGGGGATAGCGGGTGATCTGCTCGTGGTTGAGGCCCACTTCCTGCATCAGCTCCTCCACCCGGGCATTTCGCTCGGCGGGGGTGCCGATCCGGTGCACGTCCAGCGGCTCGCGGATGCAGCGGCCCACGGTAAAGCGGGAGTCCAGGGAGGAATAGGGGTCCTGAAAGATGATCTGCAGCTTTTTGGCCCGCTCGCGGCTGAGGGCGTTTTTGCCCTGCACCAGCGACTCGCCCTCGTAGAGGATGTCGCCGGAGGTGGCCTTCAGCAGGCCCACGATGGCGTGGCCGGTGGTGGATTTGCCGCAGCCGGATTCGCCCACGATGCCGAAGGCCTCCTGGCGGCGCACCTGGAAGCTGACGCCGTCCACCGCCTTGACCCAGGCCTTGCGGGGGATGATGGACTTGGTTTTGACCGGGTAATAGACCTTCAGGTCCTTGACTTCCAGCAGCACGTCATTCATCGTTTTCACCTCCCGCATAGATCCAGCAGCGCACCTTGCGCCCGTCGGGCAGCACCGTCAGGGGCGGCGGGGCCTTGCGGCATTTCTCGCAGGCCTTTTCGCACCGGGGCGAGAAGCGGCAGCCCTCGGGGTAGTCCTTGGGGCTGGGGATGTTGCCCTTGATGCTGTAGAGGGAATCTTTCTCCTCGCCCAGCACCGGCAGCGACTTCAGAAGGCCCCGGGTATAGGGATGCAGCGGGTCCTTGAAGATGCTTTTTACGCCGGCGTACTCCACCGCCTGGCCCGCGTACATGACCATCACGCTCTGGGCGATCTGGGCCACAACGCCCAGGTCGTGGGTGATGAGGATGATGGAGGTGTCCTGCCCTTCTTTCAGATCGGCCAGCAGGTGCATGATCTGCGCCTGGATGGTAACGTCCAGGGCGGTGGTGGGCTCGTCGGCGATGAGGATGCCCGGGTTGCAGGCCAGGGCCATGGCGATCATCACGCGCTGGCGCATGCCGCCGGAAAGCTGGTGCGGGTAATCGTTGACCACCTTTTCCGGCGAGGGGATGCGCACTTTTTTGAGCATCTCCACCGCCTTTTCATAGGCCTCCTTGCGTTTCATGCCCTGGTGCATGCACAGGATGTCGGTGATCTGCCGGCCGATGGTGAACACCGGGTTCAGGCTGGTCAGCGGCTCCTGAAAGATCATCGAGATCTCGTTGCCCCGGATGCTGCGCATCTGCTTTTCGGTCTTTTTCAAAAGGTCTTCGCCCTTGTAGAGGATCTCGCCGTCCAGGATCCTGCCCGGCGGGGTGGGCACGATGCGCAGGATGGACAGGCTGGTCACGCTTTTGCCGCAGCCGGATTCGCCCACGATGGCCAGCGTCTCGCCCTTGTGAAGGTCGAAGTCCAGGCCGTCCACGGCGGGGACGGTGCCTTCCTCCGTGTAAAAATAGGTTTTCAGGTCCCTCACCTGCAATACCGTTTCTTGCATAGCCGTTCTCTCTTTCGTCCGCATTCAGGATACATTCTTCAGTTTGGGGTCCAGCGCGTCCCGCAGGCCGTCGCCCACCAGGCTGAAGCTCATCACCACCAGGGTGATGACCAGGCCGGGGAAGATGGCCTCCCAGGGATTGGTGCGGATGACCTCTTTCGCCTTGTTGAGCATAGCGCCCCACTCGGGGCTGGGCGGCTGCACGCCCATGCCCAGAAAGGACAGGGACGAGGAAGTCAGGATGGCGGTGCCCAAATTCAGCGTGACGTTGACGATGATCTGGGACACGGAGTTCGGGATGATGTGCGTGAGGATGATCTGCCCGTCGGACTCGCCCATCACCTTGGCCGCGCCGATGTACTGCGCATCCTTGTGGGAGATGACCACGCCGCGCACCATGCGGGCGATGGAAGGCACCGCAAACACGGCGATGGCGATGACGGTGTTCTGGGTGCCGTTGCCCAGGATGGCCACAATGACGATGGCCAGCAAAAGGCCCGGGAAGGCCAGCAGCACGTCGATGAGGCGGGAGATGACGGCGTCCACCCAGCCGCCGAAATAGCCGGCGCACACACCCAGGATAATGCCCACAAAGCACCCGGAGAGCACCCCCGCAAAGCTGATGCCCAGCGAAACGCGGGCGCCGTAGACGATGCGGGTGAAGGTGTCGCGCCCCAGGTAGTCGGTGCCGAACCAGTGCTCGGCGCTGGGGCCCTGGCTTATCATGCTGGTATCCTGCCCAAGGGGGTCGTAGCTGCACAGGAAGGGGCCGATGAGCGCCATCAGAAAAAAGGCCAGCAGCACGGCCAGGCCAATGATGGAAACCTTGCGCTTCAAAAAGCGCCGGACGATGGGTGATTTCATTCCGCTGCCTCCTCAATCGTATTTGACCCGGGGATCGACCAGGCCGTAGATGATGTCCACCAGCGTGTTCACGATCACGAAGGAAGCGGCCAGAACGAGCACCGTGCTCTGGATGGCGGGATAGTCGCGGCCATTCACACTGTCCACCAGGAAGCTGCCGATGCCCTGGATGGTGAAGATGGTCTCCACCAGCGCCGCGCCGGCCAGCAGGCTGCCGAAGCGCAGGCCGATGGCGGTGAGCACGGGGATCAGCGCGTTCTTAAAGGCGTACTGGGTGATGATCTTGAACTTCGAGGTGCCGTAGGCCCGGGCGGTGCGGATGTAGTCCTGGTTGATGACGTCCAGCATGGAGGACCGGGTGGTGCGGGCGATCATGCCCACCGCCCCAAGGCCAAGCGTGGCGATGGGAAGGATCGCGTGCCGCCAGCTTCGCAGGCCAAGGCTTGGCAAAACGCCGAGATGCAAACAGAAATAAAGCATCAGCAGCATCGCCAGGAAGAAGGACGGCACCGAGACCGCCACCATGGATATGACCATGACGATGTTGTCGCCCGCCTTGTTATGGAAGGTGGCGGCGAGGATGCCGCATATCACGCCGATGATGGAGCCCACCACCGTGCCGCCCACCGCCAGCGTGACGGTATAGGGATAGCGGTTGGTCAGTTCTTCCAGAATGGTCTTGTGGGTGCGCAGCGAGGTGCCCATGTCTCCCTGGACAAAGCCGGTGATCCAGCGGAAATACTGAACGATAAACGGGTCGTTCAGGCCGTATTTGTCCCGCATGGCGTCCAGGTATTCTTCGCTGGTTCCGCCGCTCTCGGACACACCGTAGAGCAGGGTGATGGGGTCGCCGGGGATGATGCGGACCATCAAAAACACGATGATGGACACCAGCAGCAGCGTGGGGATCAGCTGCAGCAGTCGTTTTACGATGTATCTGAGCATGGTTTTTCTCCCGCAATCTTTACTCTATATTTTCCCGAAGGGCGCGCCCCCGGGCCGGTTTTCAAAAGAAGGGAGAGAGCGTGCCCGTGGTCCGTTCGCGCTCTCTCCGAGAGGCGTTTTATTTCAGCGCCGCCACGACGCTCATCTCGAGGAAGTAGCCCTCGGGGATCTTCGCTTCCACGCAGACCCGGGCGGGGGCGCGGCCGGGGTTAAGCCAGGCGTCCCACACCTTGTTCATCTCCTCTTTCAGCGCGAGGTCGGAGATGTAGATGGTGACAAACAGCAGATGGTCCTTGTCGCTGCCGTGCTGCTCCAGCAGCTGCTCATAGCGCTCGCACAGGGCCTTGGTCTGGCCGGCGATGGTGTCGTGCTTCTGGCCGTCCACATGGCCGCTGAAGTAGATCACCCCATTGTGTTTCACGGCGCGGGCGGACGTGGGCGCCGGGTCGATGTATTCGATCATGATGCTGCTCCTTATTCTTTGACGATGCCCAGCTTCTTGGCAACAGCCAGGCCCTTGGTGTAACCGAAGGCGCCGGGGTAGGCCACCTTCATCAGCTCGCGCAAAGCGTCGGCGGCCTTCTCGGGCTCGCCGTGCAGGGTCCAGTAGCAGTACAGGCCGTAGTACATGCCGTTCAGCTCCAGGTTCACCCGGTTCTCGCGGGGCAGCACCTTGTCCTTCATGTCCGGCTCCACGAACTCCTCGGGTTTCACAAGGCCCTTGTACAGACGGACGGCGCGGCAGTAGCCATAGTCCATCTGGGGCGGCTCCACAGTGGCGTCGATCTCATCCAGGCACTTCCGGGCTTTCTCAAATTCGCCCAGCTCGATGTAGGTGGTGTAGATCCAGTGGATCAGGGGGTAGTGCTCAGCGGGGTTGGACAGCTTCATGCACTGGCGGAAGTCGTCGATGGACTCCTCCAGATGGCCGCCCAGATTCAGGGTGGTGGCGCGGTAGTACCAGTAGGTCCAGCTGTCGGAATCCAGATGGATGGCAACGGTGAAGTCCGCCACGGCGGCCCAGAAGCGGCCCAGGCCGTTGTTCTTGCGGCCGCGGCCGAAGTAGTTGGGAGCGTAGAACGGGTCGAAGGCGATGCCGTGGGAATAGGCCTCCACCGACTCCTCCAGATGGCCGGCATTGCCCAGGGCGGTGCCGTACTCATACCAGGCGCGGGCGTCGGTGTCGTCCTTTTCCAGTTTTGCCTTGGCCTCCTCGATGGTGGGCTGCATCATCAGGATGTGGCGCATCTCCTCGTTCTTTTCCTCGTTGTAGACGAATTTCATTTCAACTGCCTCCTGTTATAATTTTCAGCCGCATCGCCCGGGCGGCTGCCCGTGCCCTGCGGTTCTTTCGCTTTTCGTCCTTCTCACTCCATCAGGCCCAGCCGCCGGGCCACCGGGATGGCCTTGGTGTAGCCAAAGGCCCCGGGATAGGCGATCTTGAGCAGCTTTTTGATGGCTTCGGCGGCCTTTTCCGGCTCACCATGGACCATCCAGTAACAGTAGAGCCCGTAATACATGGTGTTCTGCTCCAGCTCCACCCGCTTTTCCCGGGGGAGCACCTTGTCCTTCATGTCCGGCTCAATGAACTCCTCCGGCCTGACCATTCCTTTATAGAGGCGGACCGTGCGGCAGTAGCCGTAGTCCATCTGGGGCGGCGTGACGGTGGCGTCCACCTCCTCCAGGCTCTTTTCCGCCTTTTCGTACTGGCCCATCTCCACATAAGTGGAATAGATCCAATGGGCCAGGGGGTAATGCTCCGTCGGGTCAGACACCTTCATGCACTGCCGGAAATCGTCGATGGATTCTTCCAGATGGCCCGCCAGATTCAGGGTGGTGGCCCGGTAGTACCAGTAGAGCCAGTTGGAGCAGTCGAGATGGATGGCCATGGTGTAATCCGCCAGCGCGCTCCAAAGGCGGCCGGTGGAGCTGTATTTCCCGCCGCGGCCAAAGTAGTTGGGGGCGTAGAACGGGTCGAAGGCGATGCCCCGGCTGTGGGCCTCGATGGCCTCTTCATACCGTTTTTCCAGCGACAGGGCCTTGCCGTAAACGTACCATGCATATGCGTCGGTGTCGTCCTTTTCCAGGGCGGCCTTCGCTTCCTCCACCTTGGGCTGCATCATCAGCAGCTTGCGCGCATGGTCGTTCTTTTCCTGATTGAAAACGAACTTCATTTCCCGCACCTCCCGTGTTCTTTTCGCCGGTCATTCCGCCTGCGATTTGGAAAAAAGCGTCCAGAGCGCGCCATGCGGTTCCGAACGCCTTTGTTCAGTCCCACGATCCATCCCGCCGCTCAGGGGACGATGCCCAGCCTTTTTGCAATGGGCAGCGCCTTCGTGTGGGCAAACGTCCCGGGCCAGGCCACCTTCATCAGCTCGCGTATGGCGCCGGCGGCCTTTTCCGGCTCGCCGTGCACCATCCAGTAACAGTAGAGGCTGTAGTACAGGCCGTTGAGTTCCAGCTGCACCCGCCCTTCCTGGGGCAGCACGTTCTTTTCCAAAAGCGGGATATCGATGAACTCTTCCGGCTTGACCAGCCCTTTGTACAGCAGCACCGAGCGCCGGTAGCCGTAGTCCATCTGCGGGGCTTCCACCGAAGCGTCCACCAGTTCGAGGCTTTTTTCCGCCGCATTGTAGCGGCCAAGCTCGACGTTGGAGGTGTACAGCCAATCCGCCAGAGGGTAATGCTCCTCCGGCGCGGTGAGGGAAAGGCAGCGGGTGAAGTCGTCCAGCGATTCCTCCACATGGCCGTGGAGGTTGAGGGTGGTGGCCCGGTAGTACCAATAGATCCAGTTGGAGGAGTCCAGGTGGATGGCCATGGTGAAATCCGCCACCGCCTGCCAGAAACGGCCTGATGCATTGTGCCGCCTGCCGCGCCCGAAGTAGTTGGGGGCGTAAAAAGGATCGAAGGCGATGCCCCGGCTGTGGGCTTCGACGGCCTCGTTGTATCTGTTTTCCAAAGCCAGAGCCGTGCCCAGCGCGTAAAGGGCGGCCGCGTCGGTATCGTCTTTTTTCAGCGCAGCCTCAGCCTCAGACACAGCGGGCCGCATCATCAGCATCTTCCGGGCTTCTTCGTTGCGCCGGGCATTGAATACGAATTTCACGTTTTCCGCCTTCCCTCTTTTCCCCGCATTGGGAAAATCATATATTTTAATACGTTGATATATGGTCCCTTCCGCGGGGCGGGGCCCCTCGTCAGATTGAACAACAGCCTCCGTTGATTTTGGGCATTTACACGAAAAATGATAAAATATACGGTATTTTCCCCTATTTTGCCGCGAATTTTATATTATTGTAATCACAAAAACCCACTTTGTCAATGTGCAAGTTTACAATTTTATCATTTTAAAGCCTTGAATTATCATATATTATTCTAATTGCTTTTCTCTTTCAGTTGTGGAATAATGGAACAAAAGCATGGCTGAAAATGCCAACAAGGAGGGCATCCCCATGAGCAATGCATCCGCCGGTGCGGCCCGCATCCTGAAAGAGAGCTGCGCCATCGACTCCCTGTTCCACGGCCTGTTCACCGACCCGCCCTTTGAGTGCGGCCCGGACCACAGCATCGTGGACATCCTTCTGGAGGGCGGCGTGACCGCCATCAGCACCACCATCGTGGACGACAACTATCCCTGCAATTTCACCGAGTGCTGCAAGGCGATCCACCAATATTACTTATTGGAAGAGACGCTGCCCGAAAAGGTCATCGTGGCCACCAGCGCCGCAGACATCCTGCGGGCCAAGGCCGAGGGCAAGCTGGCGGTCATCATGAGCACCCAGGGCGCCTTCTGCTTTGAGCAGGACCTGCGCTATATCTCCCTTCTCAACCGCCTGGGGCTGAAGATCGTGCAGCTGACCTACAACCAGCAGAGTTTCATCGGCTCCGGCGCCTTCGTGAGCGGCGATACCGGCCTGAGCCGCTTCGGCGAGCAGTGCATCTATGAAATGAACCGGGTGGGCATGCTGATCGACCTGTCCCACGCGGGGCGCAAGACCTCGCTGGACGCCATCGCTGCCTCGGCGGACCCGGTCATCTTCTCCCACTCCTCCTGCTACGACGTGGCAAAGCACACCCGCAACGCCAACGACGAGCAGATCAGGGCGCTGGCAGCCAAGGGCGGCGTGATCGGCCTGTGCCCCCACAGTGTGATGTGCGACGAAGACCAGAGCAGCTGGCCCACGGTGGACCGCTTCATCGACCACATCGCGCATGTGGCCGATCTGGTGGGCATCGACCACGTGGGCATCGGCACCGACCGCTGGAAGCGCCCCACCCTGGACTATCTGATGGGCCGGGTGGAGTTTGAGCGCACCTGCCCCAACTGGTTCGGCAGGTTCAACGGCTACCAGAAACACGTGCAGGGCTTCAACTATTTTGACGAGTGGGATGATCTGGTGGACCATCTGCTGGCCCGGGGCTTTGGCGGGGAGGACATCAAAAAGGTGCTGGGCGGCAACCTGCTGCGGGTGTTCCGCAAAGTGTGGGACAAGGAGTGACGCGCCATGTATGACATCCTTATAAAAGGGGGCACCGTCATCGACGGCACCGGCGCCGCCGCCATGGAGGCGGACGTGGCCATCCGGGACGGAAAGATCGCCGCCATCGGCTCCATCGACCCCTCCCAGGCCCGGGAGGTCGTCGACGCGGCGGGCAGGGTGGTCACCCCCGGTTTCATCGAGATGCACTCCCACGCGGACCAGACCCTGCTGGCTTACCCCACCATGGACAGCATGCTGCACCAGGGCATCACCACCTTTGTGGGCTGCATGTGCGGCCAGTCCATCGCGCCGGTGGGCAAATACTGGCTGGCCAACCAGGCCATGCGGGACATTTTCGACGAACTGACCCCCAAGCTCTACGCCGACATGTACGCCGACGACTACTACGCCCTGAGCGAAGAGGTCATCCCCCTCATCCGCCGCCACTGCGGCTTCAACGTGACCTGGCGCACATTTCACGAGTGGCTGGACGCGGTGGACGCTCACGGCACTTCCGGCAACATCGTGCCGGTGCTGGGCTACAGCACCATCCGCATGAACGCCGCCGGCCCCGACGGCGGCCGCCCCCTCACCGAGGCGGAAAAAGCGCAGCTGAAAGCGGACATCCACGAGGCGCTGGACGCCGGTGCGTTCGGCATGTCGGTGGGGCTGGACTATGAGCCGGGCATCTTTTCCGACACCGCCGAGCTGCTGGAGATGACCAGGGAGCTGAAAAAGGACGGCGGCATCCTGTTCGCCCACTGGCGCAAGACCGGCCAGCGCCGTGGTACCCCCAGGCGGCAGAAAAAGATCGACGGCATCAAGGAGATTTTGGAGATCGGCCTTGCCAACGATATCCAGGTGCAGATCTCCCACCTCTCCAAGGGATACGACCTCTACCCCGCCAACGACGACTATCTCCAGGCCGCCGCCTCCAGGCGCACCCTGCAGGTCATCGACGAGTATGTGGCCAGGGGGGCGCGGGCGGGATTTGACGTGATCCCCAACTCCACCGGCGGCACCATGATCGCCCCCGACCTCATCACCCTGTTCCGCCCCTGGTATAAGTTCACCGGCGGGGTGAGCCTGTTTTTGCGCAACCTGCGGGCGCAGGACTACCGCCAGATGATACGGGAGGCCATCTTCTCCGGCTCCTACTACATCCTGAATCCCAAGGTGCAGCCGGAGTGGGAGGACGAGATCAGGATCATCCGCTGCGCCCAGCGCCGCTACGAGGGCAAGACCGCCCGCCAGGTGGGCGAGGCGATGGGCTGCGACACCCTCACCGCTCTGTTCGAGCTGCTGCTCATCGACCGGCGCACCCAGATCTTCCGGGCGGTGCACGACGCCAGCGCCGAGAGCGTGAAGACCTTTATGGGCCATCCCAAGGCCACCCTGGGCAACGACACCTTCGTGTTCGGCTCCACCTCCACCGTGGCCTACGACCCCGAAAGCCCCGGAAACAAGCCCAATCCCAACACCTACTGCGGCTTCATCAAGTTTTTGACCGAGCTGGGCGGCGGCGACCGGGTGGAGATGATCCACAAGCTCACCGGGCGGCCCGCCGAACTGCTGCACTTCAAAAAGCGGGGCACCCTGGCCCCCGGCAAGCAGGCGGATGTGCTGGTCATCGACTGGGAAGCGCTCAGGACCAACGAGAACGTCATCGACCCCACCGTTTATCCCGAGGGCATCCAGCACGTGCTGGTGAACGGCGTGCCGGTCATCCGGGACGGCCGCCACACCGGCGCGCTGCCCGGCGGCGCCATCCGCCGGCAGGACTGCTGACGCTCTGACAAAAAAGCAAGGAGGCAGAACATCATGTACACGACGGAAAAATTCGACCCGGCTTCCTTCACTCCCGCCCGCTTCGAATCGGACGGCGAGATCGAGCTGCGGGGCCGGCGCATCCCCTACCACACTGTCAGCGAGGACAACGTCTTTTATGACAAATCCGGCAAGCCGCTGGCGTCCATCTTCTCCTATTCCTACTTCCGTTCCGACGTGGAGGACGCGTCGGAGCGCCCGGTGGTGTTCGGATTCAACGGCGGCCCGGGCTCCTCTTCCATGTACGTGCACGCGGGCTTTTTGGGCGCCACCCGGCTGGTCTATGAGGAGACCGACCGGGCCACTTCCCTGCCCCCCTACAAAAGCATGGACAATCCCGACTGCCTGCTGGATGTGGCGGACGTAGTTCTGGTGGACCCGGTGGGCACCGGCTACGGCGTGCTGCTGGACGAGGGCAGCGCCGGCAGGTTCTTCGGCATCGAGGAGGACGCGGAAGCCCTGCTGGTATTCGTGGAAAAATGGCTGCACCGCTATGGCCGCTGGTCCAGCCCCAAGTACATCATCGGCGAGAGCTACGGCTGCACCCGCGCCGCCACCGCCGCCGGCATCGCCGCCACCCGCAGCCACGAGCGCTCCTACGCGGTGGCCTTTGACGGCATCGTGATGATCGGCAACACGGTGACCACCGGCAAATACTTTGAACGGGAGGTGCCGGTGGAGCATGCGGTGGTGGCCTTCCCCAGCTATGCGGCCATCCACTGGTACCACAACCATCCCACCGACGCGCCGCTGGAAGCCTTCGTACAGCGGGCCAAGGAGTTCGCCGACACCACCTATCTGAGCGCCCTTTACAAAGGCCAGCGCCTGGCGGGCGAGGAGCGGGAGGAGGTCATCCGCCAGATCCGCGCTTTCACCGGCGTGTCCCGCCAGTATCTGGAGGACCGGGCGCTGCGCATCGACGACGAGAGCTTCCGTCTGGAGGTCATCAAGGACAAGGGCGCTTCGGTGGCCCGGTTCGACGGGCGCATCACCCGCCCCCGCTATGTGCCTGAAACCGTGGAGCAGGCGGCAGGCGTTTGGGACGACGCATCCAGCGACCGCTACGGCGCGTTCTTCTTCGGGGTGCTCACCGGCGTCATCTTTCCCAAGCTGAACATCCATCTGGACCGGGTGTATGTGCCTTCCGCCTGCATGTACGACATGTACACCAAGGAGGACAAGTGGAACCGGGAGGCCCCCATGGGCACCACCGGCGAGCAGCTGCGCAACGCCATGTTCCGCATGCACGGGCTGCGGGTGTTCTTTGCCAACGGCTACTACGACACCGCCACCCACATCGGCATCATCCACTACATGCTGGACCATGCGGGCCTGCCCATGGACCGCGTGTGCCTCAAAGGCTATCCCTCCGGCCACATGATCTACATCGGCGAAGACAACGTGAAGGCGCTGTGCGACGATGTGCGCGACTTTTTGGCCGGCGGCATGCCCGGCAACTGAACTGGATATCCGCGGTCAGCTTTGGCAGGGCGGGCGTTCCCGAACAGGGCGCCCGCCCTGCCCTTTTGGAACAAAAAAGGCCCGCTCCGCGCGGAGCAGGCCTTTTCATATCATGATCGCAAGCGCGGCGGGGCGTCTCACAGCAGCTTCCGGAGCTTGTCCAGAAAGGCTTCTTCGCCCCATGCGCCGGTCCTGACGAACGGCGCATGGCCGCCGCCGGCAGTAACGGCGGAGAGATGGACGGGCCCGCCGCCTTGAAAGAGGGTCAGGTTCATGCGCAGGCGGTTTGCGCCGGTGTAGCTGAAACGCTCGAACACCCGCACGCTGCACCGGGCGCCGCCCTCCTGAAAATCGCTGGAGTCCTCCGGCGCGGCGGAAACGCCGCCCTCCAGCAGGCCCCGCTCGATGCGCGCCAGCAGCGCGTCGAAATCGCCGTCAATGACTTTTTCCAGTTTCGCCATGCTTTTCCTCACTTTCACATGCGCAAGAGAAAACGGCCCCGGTCAAAGACCGGGGCCGCTGGTGCGGATGAAGGGACTTGAACCCATATGGAGTTGCCCCCACTAGAACCTGAATCTAGCGCGTCTGCCAATTCCGCCACATCCGCGTATCACGCGCCAGCCGAACCGCTGTTGGAGCAGGTGATGGGAGTCGAACCCACGTCCTCAGCTTGGAAGGCTGATGTACTAGCCGTTGTACGACACCTGCGCACCGGCTGCGAGTTGTATTATAGCACAGCCCCCCGCCGAATGCAAGCATTTTTTTGCAGCCCGCCGGGCAAACCGCCGCCCTTTACTTTCGGGCCGCGCGTTGTTATAATGATACCGTTTCACAGATTTTTCGGGAGGCCGTTTTGTTGGACAAACGATACAAAGGCGTTTTTTACATTATTCTTTCGGCGTTCTTCTTTGCGCTGATGGCGCTGCTGGTGCGGCTGGCGGGGGACCTGCCCGCCGTGCAGAAGAGCTTTTTCCGCAATCTGGTGGCGCTGTTCTTTGCGGCGGCGGTGCTGGCAAAAAAGCGCCCCGCCGTCAAGATGGCAAAAGCCGACTGGTGGTATATGTTCCTGCGCTGTTCCTTCGGCACGCTGGGGGTGCTGTGCAACTTCTACGCGGTGGACCATCTGCTGCTGGCGGACGCCTCCATGCTCAACAAGATGAGCCCCTTTTTCGCCATTGTGCTGAGCGCGCTTCTTTTGAAGGAAAAGCTGAGCCCCTTCCAGCTGGGGGCGGTGGCGGCGGCCTTCTGCGGGGTGCTGCTGGTGGTGAAGCCCACCGGCCAGAACATGACCCTCGCTCCGGCGCTTATCGGCCTGCTGGGCGGTTTTGGCGCGGGCTTTGCCTACACCATGGTGCATCTGCTGGGCACCCGCGGGGTGCCGGGGCCCTTCATCGTGTTCTGCTTTTCCCTGTTCTCCTGCGTTGTGACCGGACCGATGATGCTGGCGGACTTTGTGCCCATGACCGCCGCCCAGCTGGGCATCCTGCTGCTGGTGGGCCTTTCGGCGGCGTTTGCCCAGTTCTCCATCACCGCCGCCTACACCTGCGCCCCGGCGCGGGAGATCTCGGTGTTCGATTACTCCCAAATCCTTTTCTCGGCGCTGCTGGGCTTTTTGTTCTTCCGGCAGGCGCCCGACGCGTGGAGCTGGCTGGGGTATCTGGTCATCGTCGCCACGGCGGCGGCAAACTTTCTTTATAATCTGCGCCGCAGGGCGTAACAAGGTGGTTTTTTTGCATGAGTCTGGCGGAACTGTTTATCCTGGCGGTGGGGCTTTCGATGGACGCCTTCGCCGTTTCCATCTGCAAGGGGCTCGGCCATCCCAAATTGAAACCGGGCCACATGGCCGTCACCGGCCTTTACTTCGGCGGGTTTCAGGCGCTGATGCCCCTGCTGGGCTACATCCTGGGCGCCCAGTTCGCCCGGTTCATCAGCGGCTTTGACCACTGGGTGGTGTTCGGCCTGCTGGCCTTCATCGGCGTGGGGATGATACGGGGATCCCGGGAGCAGGCCTGCCCCGCGGACAGGGGCTTTTCCCCCAAAGAGATGCTGCCGCTGGCGGTGGCCACCAGCATCGACGCGCTGGCCGCCGGGGTGAGCCTGGCGCTGCTGGATGTGCAGATCCTCTGGGCGGTGAGTTTCATCGGCCTGACCACCTTCTGCCTGTCCGCCGCGGGCGTGTGGGCGGGCCACCGCTTCGGTGCGCGCTACAAGGGCGGCGCGGAACTGGCGGGCGGCGTGGTGCTCATCCTCATTGGCGTCAAGGTGCTGCTGGAACATCTGGGCCTTTTGAGCCTGTGAACAAAAAAGGGAGGCGTGCGGCATGGAGCTTCGGGAATATCTGCCCTTCTGGAAGGAGCTGACGGGCCAGCAGCAGGCGAAGCTGGAAAACTCCGCCACGCTGGAGCGCGTGAAAAAGGGCGAAGTCATCCACAACGGCACCGCCGACTGCGTGGGCCTGCTGGTGCTGGTGAGCGGCCAGCTGCGGGGCTTTTCTTTGTCGGAGGACGGGCGGCAGGTCACCCTCTACCGGCTGTTCAGCCGGGACGTGTGCCTGATGAGCGCCTACTGCATGCTGAACAGCCTGCAGTTCGACATCTCGGTGCAGGCCGAGCAGGACACGGTGTTCTGGCGCATCCCCGCGCCGGTGTACAAGGAGCTGATGCGCCAGTCGGCCCCGGTGGCGAACTTCACCACCGAGCTCATCGCCAGCCGCTTTTCCGACGTGATGTGGCTGCTGGACCAGATCCTTTACAAACACCTAGACAGCCGCCTTGCCGCCTTTCTGGTGGAGGAGAGCCGCCTCACCGGATCGGACACCCTGGCCCTCACCCACGACGCCATCGCCCAGCATCTGGGCAGCGCCCGGGAGGTCATCACCCGGATGCTGCGGTATTTTTCCTCCGAGGGCCTGGTGAAGCTGGGCCGGGGCAGCTTGCAGGTGCTGGACGAGGCACGCCTCGCCGCCATCGCCGGCGACAGCCTGCGGTAACAAACAAAAAAACGCGCGGCGCGGAAAGAAATCCTTTCCGCGCCGCGCTTATTCTTTTTCAGAAGGCCACGCTGGCCACCGGCTCGCCGTCCAGGGTCTTGGCGGTGAACGCGCCGTTTTCATAGACCATGCAGCTGTGGCTGCCGTCCTTCGGGATGGACACGCTGCCGGGGTTGAGGATGAGGGTGTCGCCCTGCCGCCGGGCGTGCTTCACATGGATGTGGCCGAAGGCGAAGGCGCTGCCCGCGGGCAGCGGGGGCAGGTGGTCCGGGTCGAAAAGGTGGCCGTGGGTGGCAAAGAGGGTGCGGCCGTTTTCCAGCAGAAGGGTGGTGTAGTCCGCCATGATGGGGAACTCCAGCACCATCTGGTCCACCTCGGCGTCGCAGTTGCCCCGCACGGCGATGATCCTGTCTTTCAGGCCGTTGAGCATGGGGATGACCTTTTTGGGGGCGTACCCTTGAGGCAGGTCGTTGCGGGGGCCGTGGTAGAGCAAATCGCCCAGCAGCAGGATCTTGTCCGGCTGCTCGGCTTCGATGCGCGCCAGCAGTTTTTCGCAGTAGCGGGCCGACCCGTGCAGGTCGGAGGCGATGAGCAGTTTCATTCTCTTTCTCTCCTTATTCTTTCTCTCCCCCGGGCGTTTCGCTGTATTTTTTCACGATGGCCTTCATCTCGTCAAAGTGTTCTTCCATCTCCGCCACCAGTTTGAACTGGGTGCGGCAGCGCACCAGGTTGTGGTGGGGATACTGGGTCTTGAAGTAAACGTCGCCCTGGAGGTAGTCGGTGAGGAAACGCATGCCGCACTCCAGCGTGATGATCTTCGCGCCCCAGGGCAGATACTCCTTCTCCGCGTCGGTGAGCACGTCCCCCGCCGTCTCGAGATAGCCCTTGGTGTAGGCCTCGAAGAGGTCCAGCTCGAAGTGCACCTTGCTCACGTCCGGCTCGTCCTCCGCGGCGCGGGTGGCGCCGAAGCGGATGGAGTCGCCGAAGTCGTTGAGGGCAAGGCCCGGCATGATGGTGTCCAGGTCGATGATGCACATGCCCTTGCCGGTCTCGCCGTCAAAGAGGATGTTGTTCAGCTTGGTGTCGTTGTGGGTCACCCGCACCGGCAGCCTGCCCTGCCGCAGGCCGTCCATCAGCACGCTACAGTCGGCGGCTCTGGCCAGCACGAAATCGATCTCCTTTTTGCAGGTGCGCACCCGGTTCTTCACATCCCGCTGCACCGCCCGCTTGAAGGCGCGCAGGCGGTTCTCGGTGTCGTGGAATTTGGGAATGGTCTCGTGCAGGGTCTCGATGGGGTAGCCGTCCAGCTGCTTCAAGAACTTGCCGAAGCTGCGGGCGGACTGGTAGAACTGCTCGGGGGTCTCCACGCTCTGGTAGCACACCGAGTCGGGGATGTAGTTGTAGCAGCGCCAGGGCAGGCCGCGGGTGTCCTGATAGTAATTCTCGCCGCCCTTGGTCTTGATGTAGCTCAAGGTCTCCCGGTCGGGGTCGCCGCCCTCGGCCCGGATGACGGTGCGCAGATACTCGGTGACGCCGAAGATGTTCTGCATCACCTCGCGGGGGTTCTTGAACACATGGGTGTTCACCCGCTGCAGCACATAGCGCAGCTCGTCCCCCTCCTCGCCGGGCATGTAGACGGCGTAGGTCTCGTTGATGTGGCCCGCGCCGAAGGGCTTGACGTAGCTGCACTGGTTGCCGAAGCCGAAGGCATAGAGGGCGTCCTGCAGCTCGCGGCTGTCCACCCCGTCGATGGCCCGGCGCTGGGCGAAGATGACCTCGCCCGCCTCCACCTTGCGGCCCGGCTCGATCTGGCAGTTGGCCTTGACCACGCTGCCCAGGCTGATGTGGGCGCCGTCGCCCACCACGGTGTCGTGGTCGATGATGGCGCCGCAGTTGACCAGGCACCCTTTGCCCAGCACGGTGTGGGTGTTCACCACCGCCCGCTGCATCACAAAGCTGCCCGCGCCCACCACCGCCGAGGGGCTGACCACCGCCGACGGATGGATGATGGTGGGCACAACGAAGCCCGCGGCCAGCAGGCGGTCCACCCACTGCACCCGCAGTTTGTTGTTCCCGAAGGCCGCCACCGCGCAGGGGTATTCCTCCCGCAGGGCGGTGTAGTCCACCAGCTTGCCGATCACCTCGGGGCCCTTGGCCGCGTCGTCCAGCATGGCGATCTTGTCAAACTGGCGGGTGCTCTGCACATTTTCATAGATCATGCGGCCAAAGCCGCCCGCGCCCAAAATCAACAGATTCGGCATTGCGTCGTCTCCTTTTGCTGGCCCTCGCCGCCGGGGCGGGGCTTCATCCCTTTTATTATAGAAGAAAGCGGCGGGGGTTGCAACCGCGCCGCGCCCCTTTTTCAAATTTTGCCCGCGGCCTTGCAATCGGCGGCCACGGCGCTTATAATACTGCCTGTAAGTTTTTGAAAAGGGAAAGGAGCGTGGGCCGCCCATGCTGGGCACCATCGTAAACGCCGCCGCCATCCTGGCGGGAAGCCTTCTGGGCAGCGCCCTGCGGCGGGGCCTTGCGGAAAAATACCAGCAGGCGCTCTACACCGCCATGGGCTTCGCCGCCGTGTTTCTGGGCACCCAGACGGTGGTGGAAAACCTCTCCGAGAGCCGGTTCCCGGTGCTGTTCATCGCCAGCCTGGCCATCGGCAGCCTGATCGGCACCGCACTGGACATCGACGGGGCCTTCACCCGGCTGGTGCGGCGGTTTTCCAAGACCGAGCTGAGCCAGGGGCTCTCCACCGGCATCCTTCTGTGCTGCATGGGGAGCCTGTCCATCCTGGGGCCCATCCAGAGCGCCCTTCTGGGGGACCACACCTTCCTGTTCACCAATGCCACGCTGGATTTTGTCACCTTCATGGTGCTGGGCTCGGCCTACGGGCCGGGCATGTGCGCCGCCGGGGCGGTGCTCTTCTGCTGGCAGGGGTCCATCTACCTGGGGGCCAGCGCGCTGGAAGGCTTCTTCACCGGGGATGTGATGCGCGAGCTTTCCATCGTGGGGGGCGTGCTCATCGCCGCGTCGGGCCTTTCCATCCTGAACATCCGCGAGACAAAGGCCCTCGACCTGCTGCCCTCCCTTCTGGTGCCGGCGGTTTGGTTCCTGGCCCGGGCCGCCCTGGGCCTTGCCTGAAAGAGGAAAAATCCCGGAGCCGCGGCTCCGGGATTTTTTCAGGGTTTTGCCGCCCTTTTCCGCGGCGGCAGCTGCGCCAGCACGATGGCGCAGAACATCAGCGCGCAGCCGCCCAGCTCCCGGGCGGTGAGGGTCTGGTGCAGCAGCAGCCAGCCCGCCAGCACGCTGAACACGCTTTCCAGGCTCAAAGTCAGGCTGGCCAGGGTGGGCTCCACATGCCTTTGGGCCACCACCTGCAGGGTGTAGGCCACGCCGCAGCTGAGCACGCCGGCGTAGAGGATGGGGCCCCAGGCGCCCAGCACTTCGCTGAGGGTGGGTCGTTCGAAAAGCAGCGCGGGCACGGCGCAGAACACGCCCGCCACAAAGAACTGCACGCAGGAGAGCTTGACGCCGTCCACCAGGGGGGAAAAATGGTCGATGACGAGGATGTGCAGGCTGAACAGGCCGCTGCACCCGAAGAGGAGCATCTCCCCCGGGCCGATGGCGGCGCTGCCGTTCCAGCACAGAAGATACAGCCCGCCCAGGGCGATGGCCACCGCCAGCCACACCTGCGCGCCGGGCAGGCGGTGGAAGAAGATGCCCAACAGCGGCACGATGACGATGTAGAGGGCGGTGATGAAACCCGCCTTGCCCACGCTGGCGTATTCCAGCGCCCACTGCTGCAGGCTGCTGGCAAGGCCCAGGATCACGCCGCACAAAACGCCGCCCAGCCAAAGGTTTTTCCGGTCGGCGGGGGCGGCTTCTTCCCGCCGGTTGCCGGACAGGCGGCCCAGCAGCGGGATGAGCGGCAGCAGCACCGCGCCGCCCAGCAGGCTGCGCACGCAGTTGAAGGTGAAGGGGCCCACGTATTCGTTGCCCACGCTCTGGGCGACGAAGGCCGCGCCCCAGATCAGGGCGGTGAGGGCCAGCATGGGCAGATATTTCAGTTCCTGTTTCAAAAGCTGTGTTCCTCCCCTGTCAATTTCCCGCGCCGAAGCCCAGGGCGGCAAGATCCACCGCCGGGGCCTTGGGGGCCTCGGGCTGCGCCGCAGGCGCGGCAGGGGCGGCGGGCGAAGTGGGCGCTGCAAGCGCTTCCGTCGGCGCGTCCAAGTCCTGCGTGCCGCCGGGCTCGGGGGCGTCGAACGCCTCCAGCGGGGTGTCAAAGCCGGCCTCAAAAGGCCCGCCGTCAGCCTGGGGCGCGGCGGGAGTTGCGCCGAAGGCGGCGCTGAAGCTATCCTGCACCGGGGCGGCGGGCGCGGCGGCCAGCCACTCGGCGGGCAGGGCGGGCAGAAGGTCGGCGGCCAGTTCTTCCATGGCGGCGCAGTCCTCCGGCAGGTCGGTGAGGGTGGCGCCGTAGTGGGCCATCAGCACCCGGCCCGCCGGGCCCACCAGCAGCGTCAGGGGCAGCTGCCAGGCCTCGCCCGCCCGGGGCCGGAAGCCCTGCTTTTTGGCTTCATTGATGATCTTCATGGCCTTGAGGGAAAAGCACTTCATCCGGCTTTTCTCGCTGGGCACGGCGAAGAAGCGGTAGAGCACGCCCTCGGCGTCGCACATCAGCTCATAGGGCATGGCCCCCTCGGGAATAGCTTTGGAGATGGTCTGGGGCCTGGTCTGCACAACGCACACCAGCCGGGCGCTGCGCAGCGAGCCGGCGGACTTGATGTACTCCATGATATAGTTCCGGGTGAGGGGGTGGCCGAAGTTGCGCAGGAACACGAGGAACACGGGCTTTTCCCCTTCCAGCAGCTCGTAGAAGCTCTGCTGGGGGCGATAGGGGGTGTCGAAGCGGAACTCCGGGATCACATCGCCTGCGCGCAGTCGTTTTGCCATGGGGCGGCTCTCCTTCTTTCGCAAAATGCGTCTCCTTCTTATTCTACACGTTCCGCCCTTTCTGTCAATGTGGTATAATAAGGGCAAAAAAGCAAGGAGGAGCGAAGGATGCACGACGCTGTGAAGGACAACATTGAAAAGCGGGCCAAACGGGTGATCTCCGCTTTGAAGGCCAACAACATGGAGGGCTGGTATCTGCCCAGCGCCGCCGGGGTGCGGGAGTTTGTGGAAAAGCTCATCCCGGCGGGGGCCACCGTGGCAAACGGCGGCAGCATGACCCTGGCGAAGACGGGGGTCATGGACCTTCTGGCCAGCGGATGCTATGAATTTCTGGACCGCACCGGCCTTGCGGGCGAGGAGCTGGGCAGGCTCTACCGCCGGGTGTTCAGCGCCGACTGGTATCTGGCCAGCGCCAACGCCGTCACCGAGGCGGGCGAAATCTACAACGTGGACGGCAACTCCAACCGGGTGGCGGCCATCACCTTCGGGCCCGAGAACGTGCTGCTGGTGGTGGGCTGCAACAAGATCGTGAAGGACCTGGCCGCCGCGAAGGAGCGGGTGGAGGCCATCGCCGCGCCGGCCAACACGGTGCGTCTTGGCTGCGCCACCCCCTGC
Source organism: Candidatus Allofournierella excrementigallinarum (assembly GCA_019119025.1). Lineage (GTDB taxonomy): Bacteria > Bacillota > Clostridia > Oscillospirales > Ruminococcaceae > Allofournierella_A > Allofournierella_A excrementigallinarum. Next base: position 11,218 of record DWXV01000036.1, on the reverse strand, counting down.
GCGGCCACCGGCAAATGTGAGCACTGCCACAGCCCCGCCCGCATCTGCTGCACCACCACCATCCACAGCTTCCAGCGCATCCCGGGGCGCATCAAGGTGCTGCTGGTGGGCGAGCCGCTGGGCTTTTGAGGCGAAACGCAAAAACACGGGGCGCATCCCGCCGGGATGCGCCCCATGTTTTTTCTATAAAGGCCCCGCCTTGCCGTCTGCGGCCAATCAAAACCTACCGGGTGGCAGGTGGGTGCCCTGTGCCCGGTTTCTCGCTCCCTTCGTCCGCCTTGCCCGCGCATGCGCGGGGCGGGAGGTCTGCAATCTGCCGGGCAACCGCCGGGCTCCCTTGATTTGATTAGTAGGATTATATCAAGCCGCAACAAATCGAACAAGGCAGGAATGCCGTTTCGCTTACTGCTCGATGTCGAAAAACTCCTGCAGGCGCTTTTCAAACATCTTGCTCACTTTGTAAAGCTCTTCGTCGTCCTCAACGATGTCCAGGTATTCGCCGTTCTCGTCCTCGCCCACCTTCATCAGGATCAGCTCGGCCTCGGTCTCTTCCAGCTGCTTTTCGTCCTCCACATAAGGCACCAGCGCCATATAGTGGGTGTCGCCCAGGTCCGCCGCGTCGATCACCTCAAAGACGTGCTCTTTGCCGTCCTCGTCTTCCAGGGTGATGAGATCGGGGGCGTAATCGTCCTCTTCCTGCGGGGTGGGGGGCACTTTGGTCTCGGCCATGGCGTTCTCCTCTTTTCACGGGCGGCGCGCCGCCGGTTCTTTCTGGTCTTAGTGTAACCTGTTTTCCCGCCGCCGTCAATCCCCAATCGCCGGGGGCGCGCTGTGAAACTTTTTGCCCTCCCCCTGCTATTTTGCCCCGGTGTATGCTATAATACTGATACATTCTGTTTTCCAGTTAAAGGAGAGAACGATGCGACGTTTTGCTTTTCTTGCCGCCTGCCTGCTGGCCGCCGGGGCGCTGGCCGGCTGCGGCGGCGCCCCCCAGCCCGGGGATGCCGTCAAGCGGCAGGCCTATGAATCCGCCGAGGTGCAGTTCACCGCCCCCGCCGAGGGCGACACCATCGCCATTTTTGACACCAGCGCCGGCGAGGTGCGGGCGGTGCTTTACCCGGACCTCGCGCCCATGGCGGTGGATAACTTCGTGGGCCTTGCAGAGCAGGGCTACTACAACGGCCTTGCCTTCCACCGGGCGGAGTACGGCTTTGTGGTGCAGAGCGGCGACGGCACCGGCACCGGTCTCGGCGGTTCCACCATCTGGAACGGCAACCCCTTCCCCGCCGAATACACCGACAAGCTGCACCACTACGCCGGGGCGCTGTGCGCCGCCAACAGCCCGGACGCCGACCCCTCCACCACCAGCCAGTTCTACTTTGTGCAGGCGCTGCCTTCCAGCGTGGACAAGGCCGGCCAGCAGACCCTCGCCGACGCGGGGGTGCGCCAGGAAGTGATCGACGCCTACGCCGCCGTGGGCGGGCTGCCCTATCTGGACAACACCGACACGGTGTTCGGCCAGGTCTATGAGGGCATGGATGTGGTGGACGCCATCGCCGGCGGCGAAAAGGGCGAGGACGGCCAGATTTTGGAGCCGGTGACCATCAACGCGGTGACCATCTCCACCTACGGCGCGCCCGACCCCGCGCCCGCCTCCCAGTCCGCTTCGGAGCCTGCCTTTGCCGCGGAATAAAACCAGCTTCGGCCCCGGCCCTGCTGCCGGGGCTTTTTTGCCGCCGGGGCTCTTTCGTTGGTGCGGCGGGCCGATTTGTGTTATAATATCCGGTAGAAGCTCGTTGTATCAGCAGGAAAGGAGGGGAGCGCCGTGTCCGCCACCGGAAAGCAGATGAAAAACGCCCGGCAGAAGGTCACCAAAGCCAGGCGCCGGCTGGGCCGCGGCCTTTACACCCGCACCTTCTTCTTTGCGGTGCTGCTGCTGTTGCAGATCGTGCTCACCTTCTCCATCCCGGTGGTGCTGGGGCGCTCTTCCGCCCCCTTCTACATCGGGGCGGTGGTGGTCAGCGTGCTGGCGGTGATCGCCCTGCTGGAGCACGACGGCATCAACCCCGCCTACAAGATGATGTGGATCCTCATCATCCTGCTGATGCCGCCTCTCGGGGTGGTGTTCTATCTGTTCTGGGGCCACCGCAACACCACCAACCGCCACGCAAGGCGGATGAGCGCCATCTGCGCGCGCCTCAGCCGCACCCTGCCCCAGGACCCGGAAGCCCTGCACCGGCTGGAAGTGCAGGACAAGGGCCTTGCCCGCAGCGCCCGGTACCTCATTCGCAACGCGGGCGCGCCCCTCTACGCCGACACCCAGAGCGAATACTACGCCTGGGGCGAGGAGTTTTTCCCCCGCTTTCTGGAGGAGCTGAAAAAGGCTGAGCGGTCCATCTTCATGGAGTATTTCATCCTGAAACCCGGCTATATGTGGGAGACCACGCTGGAAGTTTTGAAAGAAAAGGCTGCCGCCGGGCTGGACGTGCGCCTTTTGTACGACAGCTGGGGCTGCATGCTCACCATGCCGGAGGACTACGACGAGCAGCTGCGGGAATGGGGCATCCAGTGCCGCCGCTTCTCCCCCTTCCGCCTGTCGGCCCACATCTCCGACTACACCATGTTCAACCACCGGGACCACCGCAAGATCACCGTCATCGACGGCAACGTGGGCTTCATCGGCGGGCTGAACTTCGCGGACGAATACATCAACCGCAAAAAGCGCTTCGGCGTTTGGAAGGACACCGGCCTGATGCTGCGGGGCAGCGGCGTTTACAGCCTCACCGCCCTGTTTCTGGAAAGCTGGGACTTCACCACCGGCGGGTCCAGCCGGCTGGAGCAGTTCGCCCCCACCCTGCGCTTTTCCGCCGACGGCATGGTGCAGCCCTACGGCGACTCGCCTCTGGATGAGGAGGCGGTGGCGGAAAACGTCTACTTCAACATTTTGCAGCAGGCCACCGACTACGTCTACATCGCCACCCCTTACCTGGTGGTGGACAACGAGATGATCACCACCCTGAGCCTCATCGCCAAGAGCGGCGTGGACGTGCGCATCATCACCCCGGGCATCCCGGACAAGAAATACGTCTACTGGGTGACCCAGAGCTACTACTCGGTGCTGATGAAGGCGGGGGTGCGCATCTTTGAATACAGCCCCGGCTTCATCCATGCCAAGATGTATGTGTCGGACGACAAGACCGCCGTGGTGGGCAGCGCCAACATGGACTACCGCAGCCTCTACCTCCACTTTGAAAACTGCTGCGTGTTCTACGGCGGCCACATGGTGCAGGACGTGCACGCCGACCTTTTGCGCTGCATGCAGGTGAGCCGCGAGGTCACCTGGGAGGACGTGAAGAACGTGCCGCTTCCCAAGCGGATCTTCCGGGTCATCCTGCGGCTGTTCGCCCCGCTTTTGTGAAACAGAAAGGAAACGTGACAAATGGCAAAAATCGTTGTGATCGACGGCCAGGGCGGCGGCTTTGGCCGCTCGCTCATTGAAAAGCTCCGCGCCGGGGGCTACGCCGGCGAAGTGATCGCGGTGGGCACCAACGCCGCCGCCACCGCCGCCATGCTCAAGGCGGGGGCCAGCGCCGGGGCCACCGGCGAAAACGCGGTGATCTGGAACGCCGGCAAGGCCCAGGTCATCGCCGGGCCCATTGGCCTGGTGATGGCGGGCAGCATGCTGGGCGAGTGCAGCCCGGCGATGGCCGCGGCCATCGCCTCCAGCCCCGCCCACAAGGTGCTTATCCCCGCCACCCGGTGCGGGGCGTCCATCGCGGGGCTGCCGGAACTGCCCCTGGCGGACTACATCGCCGACGCTGCCCGGCGCATCCTGGAACTTGTTTGAATGGGCAATGCCGCCCGCGCCCCTGTTTTGGGGGCGCGGGCTTTTTTCATCGGCCGGAAAGCAGCCGCAGCAGCCCTTTGCCCAGCTCCACCGCCGGCAGCACCGCCAGCGCCAGCGCCAGCGCAAGGCCGCACTGGGCGGGGGCCAGCCGCTCAAAGCCGAAGGCTGCGGCGGCGGGGGGCCAGGCCAGCACCCCCAGGCTTAAAGCCAGGCTGCCCGCCATGGCCGCCCACAGCCAGGGGTTGTGGGCGGGCAGGGCGAACACGCTGCCCCGCTGGCTGCGCATGTTGAAGCTGTGGAAGATCTCGGCCATGCTCATGGTAAGAAAGGCCATGCTCACCCCGACGCCGCTCTGGGCCACCTGCCACAGCCCCGTTTCCAGCCGCACGCCGGTGAAGTAAGCCGCCAGCGTCAGGGCGGTGACCAGCAGGCCCTGCCAGGCCACGTCCAGCCCCAGCCCGCCGGCAAAGATGCTCTCGCCCGGGCGGCGGGGCGCTCGCTCCATCACATCGGGCTCCGCCTTTTCCATGCCCAGCGCCAGGGCGGGAAAACAATCGGTGATAAGGTTGATCCAGAGAAGATGCACCGGGCCCAGCAGCTGCACCCCCAGAAGGGTGGCGGAAAAGATGCTCAGCACCTCGCTGGCGTTGCTGGCCAGCAGGAACTGCACCGCCTTGCGGATGTTCGAGTAGATGCGGCGGCCCTCGGCCACGGCGGCGACGATGGTGGCGAAGTTGTCGTCGGTGAGCACCATGTCCGCCACGTTCTTGGTCACGTCGGTGCCGGTGACGCCCATGCCCACGCCGATGTCCGCCGCCTTGAGGGCGGGGGCGTCGTTCACCCCGTCGCCGGTCATGGCGGTGACGCAGCCCAGCCGCTTCCACGCCTGCACGATGCGCACCTTGTGCTGGGGCTGCACCCGGGCGTAGACGCTGAAGGAGGGCGCGCGGCGGGCCAGTTCCGCGTCGCTCAGCCGGTCCAGCTGGGCGCCGGTGACCGCCTGGCTCTCGCTCTGCAGGATGCCCAGCTGCCGCCCGATGGCGGCGGCGGTGTCCTTGTGGTCGCCGGTGATCATCACCGGGCGGATGCCCGCCGCACGGCAGCGGGCGATGGCCGCCGCAGCCTCGGGGCGCACCGGGTCCATCATGCCCGCAAGGCCGATGAACACCAGCTCCCGCTCCGCCGTTTCGGGGCTGAGGCGGGCGGGCAGGGCGGGCCAGTCCCGCTTTGCAGCCGCCAGCACCCGCAGGGCGCTTTGGGCCATGGCCCGGTTCCTGGCCAGGATGGCCGCCCGGTCGGCGGCGGTGAGGGGGACCGCGGCGCCGTTTTTCAGCCAGTGGGTGCACTTTTCCAGCAGCAGGTCCGGCGCGCCCTTGACATACTGGGTCACCCCCGCCTTGCCCCGCCGGGAGTGGAAGGTGCTCATCCGCTTGCGGGCGGGATCAAAGGGCAGCTCGGCCACCCGGGGCTCGGCGGCGCAGAGGGCCTTTTTTGCAAGGCCCAGCTTGGCCGCGTACTCCACCAGGGCGCATTCGGTGGGCTCTCCTTCCGCCCGCCCTCCCGCCCCCGGCTCCGCGTCGCTGCAAAGGGCCAGCGCCTTCGCCAGTTCGGCCTCTGGGCCGAAGCTCTGCTGCACCTCCATGCGGTTCTGGGTGAGGGTGCCGGTCTTGTCGGAGCAGATGACCTGGGCGCAGCCCAGGGTCTCCACCGCGGTGAGGCGGCGGATGACCGCCCCCTGGCGGCTCATGCGGGTGACGCCCATGCTCAGCACGATGGTCACCACCGCCGCCAGCCCCTCGGGCACCGCCGCCACCGCCAGGCTCACCGCCACCATGAAGCTGGAGAGCACGGCGGCAAGGTCGGCGCTGCCCGCCCGCCACAGGCCGAAGCCGAAGAGAAAGGCGCAGATGGCCAGCACCAGCGCGCTCAAGGAACGGCTGAGGGCGGCCAGCTTCAATTGCAGGGGCGTTTTGCCTTGAGAGGTGGCCGCCAGCACCCCGGCAATGCGGCCCATCTCGGTGTCCATGCCGGTGGCGGTGACCATCAATCTGCCCCGACCCGCGCTCACGGTGCTGCCCATGTAGGCCATGCAGCGCCGGTCTCCCAGAGGCACGGCGCGCCCCGCGGGCAGGGCGGCGGCGCTCTTTTCCACCGGCATGCTCTCGCCGGTGAGGGCAGCCTCCTCGATCTTCAGCGCCGCCGTTTCCACCAGCCGCCCGTCGGCGGGCACGGCGCAGCCCGCCTCCAGCAGCACCACATCCCCCGGCACCAGCTCCCGGCTGGTCACCGTCACCGGGCGGCCGCCCCGCAGCACCCGGCTGTGGGCGGCGGTCATCTTTTGCAGCGCCTCGATGGCCTTTTCCGCCTTGTTCTCCTGAAACACGCCCAGCAGCGCGTTGATGAGCACAACCGCCAGGATGATGAACACGTCGGCAAAGCTCTCCCCCGCGCAGGCGGCGGTGAGGGCGGAGAGGGCCGCCGCGGCCAGCAGCACCACGATCATCGGGTCCGCCATCTGCTGCAAAAAGCGCTGGAACAGGCTTTCCTTTTTGGCCCGGCGCAGTTCGTTGGGGCCCATTTTTGCCAGCCGGGCCGCCGCCTGCCCCGCTGTCAGGCCTTCCGGCCCGCTGCCTTGGGCGGCGAACGCCTCCCGTGCCGTCTGCTGATAGTATTCCATGGCTTGTGCCTTCCCCCTTTTCTGACCCTTGTCCTTTGTATGTATATGGCGCATCGGGCGGTTTTAGCCCCCGCCCTTGCGGCGGGGCGCGGGAGGGGGTATACTGAAAAGGAAGGAGGGCTGCCCCATGAAGCTGACCATTCTCGGCACCGGCAACGCCGCGGTGACCGAGTGCTACAACACCTGCTTTCTGCTTACCGAGGGCCCGGATCACCTGCTGGTGGACGGGGGCGGCGGCAACGGCATCTTCCGCCAGCTGAAGGCCGCCGGGGTGCGATGGCAGGACGTGCGCTCCATCTTCGTCACCCACAAGCATCTGGACCACATCACCGGCATTTTGTGGATGATGCGGATGATCCTGCAGGGCATGGCCCGGGGGCAGTACGAGGGGGAGGCCGTCATCTATTCCCACAAAGAGGTGACCGGCCTTTTGCGCCGGATGGCGGGGCTGCTGCTGAGCGACAAGGAGACCTGCTTTCTGGATGAGCGCCTTCATCTGATGACGGTGGAAGACGGCGAGAGCCTGCCTCTTCTGGGCCAAAGGGCCGGCTTTTTCGACATCGGCTCCACCAAGGCGGCCCAGTTCGGCTTTTCCATCACCCTGCCCGGCGGCGGCAGGCTGACCTGCTGCGGCGACGAGCCCTTCAACGAAAGGGAGCGCCCCTATGCCCAGGGCAGCCGCTGGCTGCTCCACGAGGCCTTTTGCCTTGAGCGGGAGGCGGAGGTGTTCAAGCCCTATCAAAAGCACCACTCCACCGTGGCGGGCGCCTGCCGGCTGGCCCAGGAGCTGGGGGTGGAGAACCTCATCCTCTACCACACCGAGGACAAGAACATCGCCCGGCGCAAGGCCCTTTACACCGCCGAGGGCGCGCCCCTCTTTTCCGGCCGGCTGTTTGTGCCGGAGGACCTGGAAACCTTTGAGCTGTAAACGAAAACCCGGCGGGGACGCTCACGTCCCCGCCGGGCTTTTCTGTTTATCTGTTTTTCGCCACCGTGCGGAAGGTGGCCTCCAGCATGGCGATCATCAGCAGGATGAGCGCCGCCAGGAAGAGGGGCATCCAGAAAAGGCCCGCCCGGTTCGCGATGAGGCCGAAGAGGGGCGGCATCAGGGTGGAGCCCACATAGGCGCTGGCCATCTGCATGCCGATGATGCCCTGGGAGTTCTCCGCCCCGAAGTTTTGGGGCGTGGCATGGATAATGGCCGGGTACACCGGCGCGCATCCCAGGCCCAGCAGCCCGAGGCCCAAAAGCGCCCCCGGCGCTCCCCCGCCGGGCAGCGCCAGCACCGCCAGCGCCGCGGCGATGGCCCCGGCGCCCAGGCGGATCATGCCCCGGTCGCCCACCTTGTCTGCGATGAACCCGGAGACAAAGCGGCCCACGGTGATGCCCACATACAGCACCGCCGCGCTGGCCGCCGCCCGCTGGGCGGAAAAGCCCCGCGCCTCCGCCAGATAGCTGCTGGCCCAGAGGATGGAGGTGCCCTCCGCCCCGCAGTAGGCGAAGAATCCCACGAAGAGGGTGGGCGCGCCCTTGATCTTCAGCGCGCCCCGGATGCCCAGCAGCTGCCCGGCGCGGGCAGACTGAGACCCGTCCCGGTGGATGTTCCACACCGGCAGGGTGAGGACCAGCACCGCCCCGATGGCCAGCTGCAGCAGCGCCACCGCACGGTAGCCCGATTGCCAGCCGGAATGGCGCAGCGCCCAGCTCATCACGCAGGGGCTGATGACGGTGCCCACGCCCCAGAAACAGTGCAGCCAGCTCATATGGCGGGATCGGTAGTGCAGGGCCACATAATTGTTGATGGCCGAGTCGATGCAGCCGGCGGCAAGGCCGTAGGGCACCGCCCAGAGGCAGAGCATCCAGAACCGGGTGGAGATGGAAAACCCGAACAGGGCCGCCGCGCTGAGGAACACGCTGGCCACGGTGACGCCCCGGGTGGAAAGCTTTGCGGTGAGCCGCTCGGACAAAAGGCTGGAGCAGATGGTGCCGCAGGTGATGATCATGGACACAGCCCCGGCGGCGGAGAGGGGCTGGTCAAACACCAGCCGCATGGTGGGCCAGCCCGAGCCCAGCAGGGAGTCCGGCAGGCCCAGGCTGATGAACACGAGGTAGATGACGGCGAGAAGCAGGGTGTACATGGCAGGGTCCCTTTCCGGCAGGCATTGTTTGAGGGCAGGCAAAAGGGGCGCCAAAGCCGGGGTGGCATAAGAAAACGTTTTCTTACGGCACCCCGGCCAAGGCGCCCCCTTTGATTTTTGTGATGCCGCGGCGTTTACCAGGCCAGCACGCTCTGGATGAACAGGAACGCCACAAAGATGGGCAGGATGTAGGTGATGTACACCCGGATCCAGTCGGGGATCTTCGCGCCCTCGCCCTGGTTGGCCTCGGCCTGATACTTCTTGAAGCCCCAGCCCACGCGGCTGATGCAGAAGAACAGATAGACCAGGCTGCCGAAGGGCAGCAGGATGTTGCTGATGAGGTAGTCCTCCACATCCATGAAGCCGGAGCCGTTGCCGCGGGGGTCAAAGGCGGACCAGACGTTGAAGCCCAGCACGCAGGGCAGGGAGATGAGCGTGACCACCACGCCGTTCACCAGCGCCGCTTTTTTGCGGGTCCAGCCGGTGAGGTCCATGGTGCAGGCCAGGATGTTCTCGAACACCGCAATGATGGTGGAGAAGGCCGCGAAGCTCATGAACAAAAAGAACAGGCTGCCCCACACCCGGCCGGCGGGCATGTCGTTGAAGACGTTGGGCAGGGTGATGAAGATGAGGTTGGGGCCGCTGTCGGCGGGCACGCCGTAGGCCATGCAGGCCGGGAAGATGATGAGGCCGGAGGTGAAGGCCACGAAGGTGTCCAGCCCGGCGATGCGCACGCTCTCGCCCAGCAGGCTGCGCTGGCGGCCCAGATAGCTGCCGAAGATCAGCATGGCGCCGATGCCAAGGCTCAAGGTGAAAAAGCTCTGGTTCAGCGCGGCGGTGACCACGCCCAGGGTGTTCTGCACCGTCTCGAGGGCGGTCTCGCCGGCCATCACCGAGAAGTCGGGCACCAGATAGAACTTGACGCCCTCCATGCCGCCGGGCAGCATCACGCTGTTCACCGCCAGCACCACGATCAGCGCCAGCAGGGCCAGCATCATCCACTTGGTGATGCGCTCCACGCCCTTCTGCAGGCCCATGGAGCAGATCAGAAAGCCCAGCACCACCACGACCACCATCCAGAAGCCCATGGTGACCGGCTGGCTCAGCATGCCGGAGAAAGCCTCGGCCACCTGATCGGTGTCCATGCCTTCCAGCTGGCCGGCGAGGGAGCGGTAGAAGTAATAGAGCATCCAGCCGGTGACGCAGGTGTAGAAGCTCATCAGCACATAGTTGCCCAGCATGGCCACCTTGCCGTGCCAGTGCCACTTGGTGCCGGCTGGCTCCAGCTGCTGGTAGGCCAGCACGCAGCTTTTGCGGCTGGCGCGGCCGATGGCAAATTCCATGGTGAGCACGGGCACGCCCACCGCCACAAGAAACAGCACATAGAGAAGCACGAATGCGCCGCCGCCGTTCTGCCCCACCACGTAGGGGAAGCGCCACACGTTGCCGATGCCGATGGCGCACCCGGCGCTGATGAGCAGAAAGCCCAGCCGGGATTTGAAATTCTCACGCTGCATGATAACACCTCACAGTGAATTGGCGTACCGCAGCGGCCCGCAATTTTGCCGCTTTAGCGCAGTACCTTTCTATTATAGCGAGTCCGCCCTCCACTTGCAAGCCGCAAACGGGGAAAAGCCCCGGAACCTTGGGGGTTCCGGGGCTTTTGAAAGTTTTTTATCAGCCCAGCTTGCTCACGTTCATGTCCACGCGGGTGGAGATGCCGGGCACGGTGCCGGAGCTGGTGTACTGCCAGATGTCGTAGTTGTACTTGAAGTCCAGATTGTCGCGGTACTGGGCGATCCAGATGCTGTAGCCGGTGAGGCTGGCCATGTTCAGGTTGTTGTAGAACCAGGAGGCGTAGCTGTAAACGCCGGCGCGGTAACCCGCGTTCTGGATGGCGTTGCAGAAGGCCACCGCGTTGCGGGTGCGCTGGTCGCGGCTGATGCCGTCGGCACGGCCGGTGTCGCCCGCCACCTTCTCGGTGTCGAAGTAAATGGGGTAGCTCACGCGGCCGCCGGTTTCCTGGATCAGGCGGATGACCATGCTGGCCTCATCCACGGCTTCCTGCTCGTTGATGGCCTGGCTGTAGAAGTACAGGCCAACCTTCACGCCCGCGGCGTTGGCGCCCTTGATGTTCTGGCGGAAATAGGGGTCCTCCACCAGAGCGCCCGTGCCGTAGCCGCGGTAGCCCACGCGGATGATGGCAAAGTCGATGCCGCTGGCCTTCACGGCGTTCCAGTCGATGTTGTACTGGTACTTGGACACGTCGATGCCCTTCACCAGGCCGTTGCTGGTGTCCACCACAGTGGGCTTGCCGCTGCCGTCGAACTTGTACCTGACGCCGGCGATGACCTTTTCGGTGTTCACCAGCTTCTCGTGGGTGCTGGGGTCATAGAATGCCTCTTTGCTCTCAAAGCTGGGCTGCCAGCCGCTGTAGACCACCTTCACGGTGACCTCGGTGGCGGTGAGTTGGAAAGCGCTGTTGGCCACCGCCTTGCCGTCCTTGAACAGCACCACGGTGGCGGCAGGGGTCGGGGTGGGAGTGCCCGCCGGGGT
>DWXV01000035.1 GCA_019119025.1 Candidatus Allofournierella excrementigallinarum | reverse complement strand
CGGAAAAGCAGAATGCCAGCGGGTAGTCGAAGTCCTCGAAGTAGTCCACCAGGGCGTACATCTCTTCGGGGGTGAAGTCGCCGCTGGCCAGCAGGCGCCCTTCGCCGTCCAGCACCTGGGCGCCGTTGGCGCAGACGGCATAGTCCGGCTTGATGCCGCCCAGGAGGGAGGTGTTCATGGCGTAGTAGGTGCGGCCGGTGGCGATGACCACCTTCACGCCCAGGGCCTGCACCCGGCGCACCATCCCGGCCACCGCCGGGCGGACCGAGGGCTCGCCGTGGGCCACCAGCGTGCCGTCCACATCCAGAATGATCGCTTTGTAAGGCATGAAACATCTGTCTCCTTTGGAGGGTGGGCCGCTGAAGCGAGCGGCGGCCCTTGTTTCTATTATAAACAGTTTGTCCCGCCTGCACAAGGCCGAACCTGGCCGCCGCCGGCTTTTGTTGCTTTGCCGCGATATTGGTAGTATAATGAAGCCCGGTGACATACCATTGAGCGGAGGCGAAGGGATGAAAGGCGAATACGCGTCCGGCCTGCGGGACGGGCTGGCCATTGGCGTGGGGTACTTTTCGGTGAGCTTTACGTTTGGCATCCTGGCGGTGAACGGCGGGCTGTCGCCGCTGGCGGCGGGGCTCATCAGCCTGACCAACATGACCAGCGCCGGGCAGTTTGCCGGGCTGACGGTGATCCTGGCCCACGGCCCGCTGGTGGAGCTGGCGCTCACCCAGCTGGTCATCAACCTGCGCTACGCCCTGATGAGCCTTTCGCTGAGCCAGCGGCTGGGCCCGGAATTCACCACCCGGCGGCGGATGCTGACAGCCTTTGCCAACACCGACGAGATCTTCGCGGTGGCCATGGGCCGCGCCGCCCCCCTGACCCCCGCCTACATGTACGGCCTGGCCGCCCTGCCCATCCTGGGCTGGACGGGGGGCACCGTGGTGGGCGCGGTGGCGGGCGCGGTGCTCTCCCCCGCCGTGCGCAGCGCCCTGGGGGTGGCCCTTTACAGCATGTTCATCGCCATCGTGGTGCCGCCCATGCGCCAGTCAAAGCCGGTGCAGGCGGTGGTGGCCGCGGCGGTCATCGTGAGCTGCATCTTTGCCTGGACGCCCCTTTCCCGGGCGGTGGGAAGCGGCTTTGCCATCGTCATCAGCACGCTGGCGGCGGCCGCGCTGGGGGCCTGGCTGTTCCCCATGGACGTTCCGCCCGAGGCCGGCGAAGGAAAGGAGGCTGTGCGATGAGCCTTGCCTGGTATCTTCTGGTGATGGCGGGCGTGACCTACCTCATCCGCATGCTGCCCCTGACCCTTTTGCAGAAAAAGATACGCAACCGGCGTTTGCAGTCTTTTTTGTACTATGTGCCCTACGCCTGCCTTTCGGCCATGACCTTCCCGGCCATCCTCTCGGCCACCGAAAGCCCGGTGAGCGCCGCCGCGGCGCTGGCGGTGGCGCTGGGGGTGGCCCTGGCCGGCAAGGGGCTGGTGACGGTGGCCGCCTGCGCCTGCGCCACCGTGTTCCTGGCAGAGCGGCTTTTGCCCCTTCTGCCCTTCTGAAAACGCCTTTGGATAAAGCCATCCCCGGGCTATGAACTAAACCGCCCCAGATTGTGTTGTCCGCACAATCTGGGGCGGTTTATAGCTCGGGGATGGTTTTCTTATTTTTTCGCGCGGAAGCACTCGATCACATTCACCACCGCCGCCACCTGCTTTTCAGATAAGCCTTCCACCGAGACCGCCGCCGTTTTTTCCATTCCCAGAATATAATCGGTGGAAACCCCGAATATCTTTGCAAGCTCCACCACATATTGCGTTGAGGGTACCGAAAGCCCCATTTCCCAGGCGTTCACACCGGCGCGGGAGATCCCGAGCCGTCGGGCGATCTCCGCCTGGGTCAATTCCAGTTTTTCCCGCAGAGACTTGATGCGTTCTGCCACGGTGAGTAATTCTTTGGTCATTGCTCTCTCCCCTTTTCTCCAGATTACAATGACCATTTTGATATTGCTTTATCATTATGATAATTATAATTGACACATTCTCAAAACAGGTGTATACTCATACCAGCCAAAACAGGCAGCACGCTTATTTTTGATGGGAGGAATAAACTATGCGAAACATCTGTGCAGCCATGGCCACGGCGTTTCTGTTGGCCATGATGACCGCTTGCGGCGCAACGGCAGACGGAACGGGGACGTCCACCCCCACAGCAGCCAGCGGATTGGAAAGCGGCGTATCCAGTGAGGCCGCTGTTTCCGAAGGAAGTCAAAGCCCGGCGCAGGGGCCCGAAAGTTCCGTGCCGGATGCGGCGCCGCCGGCCGCCGGGGCGGAAAGCGGCGCAGCGCTTTCGGACGACGCGATACGCCCGGAATTTCAGCAGGCAATGGACAGCTATGAAGCCTTTTTTGATGAGTACTGCGACTTCATGCAGCGCTACAGCGAGTCTGACGGGACCGATTTAGGCATACTGGCAGACTACGCCGATATGATGGAGCAGTACGCTCAGGTCACATCCGATTTCAGCAATTGGAACAGCGGTGATCTGACCACGGCGGAACTTTCGCTTTATCTGGATGTGCAGACGCGGGTCAACCAGAAATTGCTGGAGCTCTCTGCCTGATGAAGAAAAATGCGCCCCGAAGCTTTTGCTCCGGGGCGCATGCCTTTTTCACAGCAGCTTTGCCCATTCCTCGGGCCTGAAGCCGGGGCAGACGCCCTTGTCGGTGACGAGCACCGGGCGCTTGACCAGCATGCCGTCGGTGGCAAGCAGGGCGCAGACCTCGCTGTCGGTCATGGCGGGCAGCCTGTCTTTCAGGCCCATGGATTTATAAAGCAGGCCGCTGGTGTTCACGAAGCGTTTGACCGGCAGGCCGCTTTGGGCCAGCCAGCCCTCCAGCTCGGCGGCGGTGGGGTTGTGCTCCCGGATGGGGCGGGCGGTGTAGGCCGCGCCCTGTTCGTCCAGCCATTTTTGCGCCTTCTGGCAGGTGGAGCATTTGTCATAGCACAGGAAGGTGGTCATGCTCTGTTCCTCACAGTTCTTTGCCGCCGATGAAGATGTGCTCGGGGTGCAGGTCGGCGCCCAGCACCAGCACGTCCGCCCGCTTGCCCACGGCGATGCTGCCCACCTCGTCGTCGAGGCCGGCGGCCCTGGCCGGGTTGATGGTGGCGGCCTTGAGGGCGCTTTCCAGCGGCACGCCGAACTTCACGGCGCGGCGGAAGCCCTCGGCCTGGCAGGTGGCGCTGCCGGCGATGGTGCCGTCCGCCAGGGTGGCCAGGCCGTCGGTCATGAACACCTTCTGGCCGCCCAGGCTGTATTCGCCGTTGGGCATGCCGCAGGCCTGCATGGCGTCGCTGATGATGCACACCCGGTCCGGCCCGAACATGTTGAACACCGCCCGCACCACCGCAGGGTTCAGGTGGATGCCGTCGCAGATCATCTCGATGTGCTCGGCAAAGTCGCTGGCGGCGCCCACCACGCCGGGGGCGCGATGGGTGAAGGCGGGCATGGCGTTGAACAGGTGGGTGGTGTGGGTGAAGCCGTTGGCAAAGCCGTCGGCGGCCTGCTCATAGGTGGCGCAGGTGTGGGCGATGGACACGGTGCACAGCTTGCCGGCCTTCTGGGCGAACTCCAGCGCGCCGGGCAGCTCGGGGGCCACGTCCACCAGGCGGATGTTGTGGCCGCTGCGCTCCCACAGGCGCTGGAACATCTCCCAGTCGGGGTCGATGATGTATTCCTCGGCCTGGGCGCCCTTCTTGGCCTTGTTGAAGAAGGGGCCTTCCATGTTCACGCCCCGCAGCACCGCGCCGTGACCCTCCTGGCCGAAGATGGGGCGGGCGGTGTCGAAGATGCGGTCCAGGATCTCCTCGCTGAAGGCCATGGTGGTGCCCAAAAAGCTGGTCACGCCCTGGCTGCCCAGATACTTCTGCATGGCGCGCACGTATTTGTCGCTGCCGTCCATGCCGTCGCAGAAGTCAGAGCCGGCCGCGCCGTGGATGTGGATGTCCACAAAGCCGGGGGTGACGTATCTGCCGGCGGCGTCCAGCTCGTCCTCGCCGTGCAGGGTGCCTGCGGGGGCCACCTTCACGATGCGGTCGCCCGCAAGCTCCACGTCGGCGGGGATGAACCGGCCGCTGGAATGAAAAACCTGTCCGTTTTTGATGATCATGGGAAGTTCTCCTTTCCGCGTTCAAGGGCGGGCATCCGCCCAGATCCTTCTTCTTGATTTGATTATACAGCGCCCGGGCGCGGCGCACAATTCGCTAAAACGCAAAAAGCCGATCGTGCAAATTTTGTGCAGTTTTACGTCCGCCGCAGCGCAGGAAAAGGCGGGGCAGGCGCCCCGCCTTGTCGGTTGATTCAAAAGCCCAGAAGCGTCAGCAGCATGCCGCAGCCCGCGCCCACCGCCCAGAGAAGGGCGGTGATGAACAGGTTCTGCCTGAGGCTGGGGTTTGCGCGGAACAGCACCAGCAGGCCCACGCCCGCGTTGGCGCAAAGGCCCGCCGTCACCGACGAAAAGCCGATGGCGCCGGAGAGATACAGCTGGGTGAGCAGCACGCTGGAGGCGCAGTTGGGCACAAGGCCCAGCAGCGCCGCGAAGAGGGGCTGGGCCAGGCCCAGCCCGGTGAGGAAACCGGTGAAATTCTCCTCGCCCACGCCCTCGATCACAAGGCCGATGACCGCGCTCAGGGCCAGCACCCACAAAAAGATGTTCACGGTGTGCGCCGCCGCCGCCCACACAAGGCCCTGTTTTTCCTCGTGGTGCTCGTGGCAGTCCACCTCGCCGGCGTGGCCGGTGTAGCCGCCCCGCATGGAGGCGGGCAGCCGCCGACGGAGCGCCAGGTCCAGCACCGCGCCCACCGCGGCGCCCAGCGCCGCCTTGAAGGCCAGCAGCACCGCCAGGTCGCCCCAGCGCTCGGGCACTGCCAGCAGCAGCGGCACCGCCTCGTCGCTGGTGGCGATGAACACCGCCATCAGCGCGCCCAGGCTGATGACCCGGCTGCCGTAGAAGTTGGCGGCCATGGCGGAAAAGCCGCACTGGGGCGCGCAGCCCAGCAGCGCGCCCACCGCAAAGCCCCAGCGCCCGCCGCCGGCCAGCGCCCGCTCGATGCGCTCGCCCTGGCGGCGCTCGATGAACTCGATGAGCAGATAGGCGGCGAAGAGGAAGGGAAGCATTTTCGCGCTGTCCTCCAGCGCGTGAAGCAGGACATGTTGGATCAAGGGATCCTCCGTTTCTTTTCATGGGGCAGCGCCCCGGTTTTTTTGAACATGCAACAGTATACCCCGCGTCGCGCCGCCGCCGCAAGGCCCCCCACCCCCATTTTGGGGCGCTTTTTTGAAGAAAAGGGGCATTTTTTCCGCCGTGCAGCGCAAAAGGGCAAAAAACGGCCCCCGTCGGGAAAACGGGGGCCGCCGTGGCTCGGGTCGATCGGGCCGCTCAGTGGTTCTCGGCGCGCAGCACGAAGTAGGCCTGGGGGTGCTCGCACACCGGGCACTTTTCAGGGGCATGGGTGCCGATGTGGATGTGGCCGCAGTTGGTGCAGATCCAAACCTGCTCGGTCTCGCGGGCGAACAGGCGGCCCTCTTCCAGCAGCTTCTTCACCTCGCGGTAGCGCTGCTCGTGCTCCTTCTCGATGGCGCCCACCATGCGGAACAGCTGGGCGATGCGCCCAAAACCCTCCTCCTCGGCGGTGGCGGCGAAACCGGCGTACATGTCGGTCCACTCATAGTTCTCGCCGGCGGCGGCGTCCGCCAGGTTGGCCAGGGTGTCGGGCATGCCGTCGTGCAGCAGCTTGAACCAGATCTTGGCGTGCTCCTTCTCGTTGCCCGCGGTCTCGGCGAACACGTCGGCCAGCTCGTTGTAGCCTTCCTTCTTGGCCTTGGAGGCGTAGTAGCCGTACTTGGTGTAAGCCTGGCTCTCGCCGGCAAAGGCGGTCATCAGATTGGCTTCGGTCTTGGAACCTTTCAGTTGCATGGTCAATACCTCCGATTAATTTTGATGGATCTGTCGCATTTTGTAGGAACAATTCTTGTTTATGTCTCTATCTTACACCCGTCCGGGGCAAAAGTCAAGAGGCCGCCGCAAGCTCCGGGTAGGCCAGAGCGGCGGCGTCCGCGATGGCGAACACCAGCCGGGGCGACAGGGCCTCGGTGAGGCGCAGGTCCACATAGACCACCGCGCCGTTTTGCACCGCCCGCAGATCGCCCAGGGCGGCGGAAAGCTCCTCGGGGGAAACGGCGCCGGCCACCAGCAGCACGTCCGGGTCGGCGGCGCGGATCTCGGCCAGGTCGTTCTCCGCATCCTCGTCGGCGAGGCATTCTGCCCCCGCCAGCCAGCCGGCGGCGTCGGGCAGCGGATGGCGGAACACCTGCCCCAGCAGGGCCCACTCGGCGGTGTCGGCAGTGGCGGCAAGGCCGGACAGGTCCGGCAGCAGCAGCGCCGTGGCTTTTTCCGGCAGGGCGGCGTCGTAGGCGGCGAGGGTGCTCTCCAGCCGGTCGATCACGCCGCAGCCCAGAGCGCGGCCGGTCTCGTTGCCCCCCAGCAGCGCCCCCAGCTGGCCGTAGAATTCCCGCAGGGCGGCAAGGTCCGCCGGGGCGCCCATCTGGATGACCTCCACCCCCGCCTGCTCCAGCTCGGCCTGCACCGGGCCGGCGAGAGGGGTCTGGCAGAGGACGTAGTCCGGCGCAAGGGCGATGATGTCCTCGGTGCGGGGCAGCAGCGGCGTGCCCACGGTGGCAAGGCCGGTGGAGCGGGCGTCGCAGTACTCGGTGACGGCGCACAGGGCCTCGTGCCCCGGCAGGCTCAGCAGCGCCTCGGTGATCATGGGCGAGAGGCTCACCACTTTTTCCGGCTTTTCGCTCACCATGCGGTCGCCCACCATGGCGGGCCAGTCCTGCCCTTCCTTGATCTCGGCGGGGGCGGACGAGCCGCCGGGCAGCGTCAGCCCTTCCAGCCGGGCGGGCACGTCCAGCGCCCAGCCTGCAAGGCACACCACCAGCAGCGCCAGCAGGCTGCCCAGCACGATGAGGGGCGTGCGGGAGCCGCGCCGCCGGGGCCGGGAGGCGGCCGCTTTGGGTGCGGGAGCCGGGGCCGCTTTCGGGGCCGCGCCGCCTGCCGTTTCACCCGCGGGGGCCGCATGCCCCGGGGCCGCGGCGTTCCGCCGCAGTTTCACGGGCCGGGACGGGGCCTCCCGCCGGACGGGGGGCTCCTGACGGGCCGGGGCCTCCTGGCGGGGCGCGGCGGGCCTTTTGCCCCGCTTTTCCCTCTTTGCGCCCCCGGCGCGGAAGACGGTCTTGCCCCCCTGCTGGCGCAGTTCGCCCCCGGCGGGCGCGTCACCTGCCCGGAACACATGTTTTTCTGGCGGCATGGCGCCCGCCTCCTTTGCTCAGGATATGCGGCGGCCTTTCAACGGGTCACCCGCGGGAGATCTTTTTGAACAGCCGCACCGCCTTCGTCACCTGGCTTTGGGGGATGCGCCGCCGGAAGGCGGCCATGCTGCGGGCGGAGAAGGGCGCTTCGGTGGTGAAGGCGGGCAGGCCGATGAAGTATTGCAGATAGGGGTCCTCCCGGATGAGTTCCACCGTCTGCCGGTCGGAGAGGCCCAGCGCCGCCCGGATGACCAGGCTGCCGAAGGCCATGCGCAGGGGCAGGGCCACCGCGCCGCCCTTGCCGAAGTGGGCGGCATACTGCTTTTCCAGCTTCAGCCAGTCGATCTTTTTGGCAAGGCGCACCCAGCGGTTGTCCTCGTCCAGCGCGCCCCCGAAGGGCTGCACAAAGTCATACACCGTCAACTGCATCTGGGCCATCTCATACATGGCACACCGCCCCTTTCGGCGCTTTTTTCTATTGTACCACAATCCGGCCGCAAAACAAAGGGCGGGTGATTCAGCCTCCGGTCCGCGGGCCATACTCCCGGTGCGGGGCCGTCCGGCTCCGCCAAAACGAACAAGGAGAGATGGACCATGCACGTTTTCATTGAACCCGGCTGCATCGGCTGCGGCCTGTGCGCCTCCACCTGCCCCGCGGTGTTTGAGATGAACGCTGAGGGTCTGGCCTGTGTGGTCGCACAGCCCGGCCCCGCCGACGAGGAATCCGCCCGCGAGGCCGCCGGAAACTGCCCGGCAAATGTCATCCGCGCCGAGTGACCGCCGGACACAGAAAAAGCCGGTATGGCCCGAAGGCCATACCGGCTTTTGCCGTTATTCAGCGATGAAGCGCGAAGCTCACACCTGGCTGGCAGCCACGGCGCAGGCCACGGTGGCGCCCACCATGGGGTTGTTGCCCATGCCGATCAGGCCCATCATCTCCACGTGGGCGGGCACGGAGCTGGAACCGGCGAACTGAGCATCGCCGTGCATACGGCCCATGGAGTCGGTCAGGCCGTAGCTGGCGGGGCCGGCGGCCACGTTGTCGGGATGCAAGGTGCGGCCGGTGCCGCCGCCGGAAGCGACGGAGAAGTACTTCTTGCCGTTCTCGATGGCCCACTTCTTGTAGGTGCCGGCCACCAGATGCTGGAAGCGGGTGGGGTTGGTGGAGTTGCCGGTGATGGAGACCTCAACGGCCTCCTTCTTCATGATGGCAACGCCTTCCAGCACGTCGTTGGCGCCGTAGCACTTCACAGCGGCGCGCTCGCCGTCGGAGAAGGCCTTCTCGCGCACGACCTTCAGCTCGCCGGTCTTGAAGTCGTAGTCGGTCTCCACGTAGGTGAAGCCGTTGATGCGGCTGATGATATAGGCGGCGTCCTTGCCCAGGCCGTTCAGGATGACGCGCAGCGGGGTCTTGCGGACCTTGTTGGCGGTG
>DWXV01000034.1 GCA_019119025.1 Candidatus Allofournierella excrementigallinarum | reverse complement strand
CCCAGTGGGGCAACAAGAAGTACATGAACATGATGCACCTGGAGGCTGCTTTTGAGGGCGCCTCCATCGCTGGCTGACTTCATTCACGCCAGGGGCTGCAAACCAATTTGCGCAAAACTCTTGACACTACCGTTCTGCGAGGTGGAACAAAATGCATCAAGGAAGGATCGTCATCATCACCGGCTCCCCGGGCACCGGGAAGAGCACAGTGTCTTCCATCGCCGCGAAAGAGTCCCGTCTGGAGCGTTCAGTCCACATGCACACCGACGATTTTTATCATTATCTTGCCAAGGGGGCCGTACCGCCGCATCTGCCAGAAGCGAACGAACAGAACGGCGTGGTGATCGAAGCCTTCCTCGAGGCTGCAAAGCGCTGCGTGCGCGGCGGCTATGAGGTGTTTGTTGACGGTGTTGTCGGGCCATGGTTTCTGCGGCCCTGGCTGGATGCGGCGGATGAAGGCTATGAAATCCACTATATCGTTTTGCGGGCCGGCAGAGACGAGACACTAAAGCGGGCGGTCAGGCGTGCAAAGCTGGACCGGGCTGTCAACACAGAGCTGGTGGAAACGATGTGGAAGCAGTTTTGTTCCCTGGAAGAGTATGAGCGGAACGTGATAGACACCTCGCACCTGTCGGTGGAGGACACCGTTCTGGCCGTGCAAAAACGAATCGATGAAGGGACAGCGCTGCTCTGTTCCCAATGAAAGGAACGCCTTTATGCGCAATGAGTACGATAACGAACACTTTTTTGAAGAGTATGCGAAAATGCCCCGCAGCCGGGGCGGCCTTGCCGCCGCGGGCGAGTGGCATCAGCTTAAGCCGCTGTTTCCGCCGCTGGAGGGCAAACGCGTGCTCGATCTGGGGTGCGGCTACGGCTGGCACTGCAAGTTTGCCGCCGAACAGGGCGCGGCGTGGGTGCTGGGGCTGGACCTGAGCGAAAAGATGATCGGGCAGGCCCGGCGGCGCAACGCCGCGGCGGGCATTGAGTACAGGGTGTGCGGCATCGAGGAATACGACTATCCCGCCGAAGAGTGGGACTGCGTGGTTTCCAACCTGGCGCTGCACTACGTCCAGGACATCGGCGCGGTGTTTGAAAAGGTTCGCCGCACCCTCACGCCGGGCGGGGTCTTTTTGTTCAACATCGAGCACCCGGTCTTTACCGCCGGCGTGGGGCAGGACTGGGTCTATGACAGCGCTGGCGCGCCGCTCTACTGGCCGGTGGACGATTACTTTCGGCCCGGCGAGCGCAAGACCCATTTCCTTGGCTGCGACGTGGCCAAGCAGCACCACACCCTGACCCAGATATTGAACGGCCTGCTGGAGCGGGGCTTTGCGCTCACCGCCGTGGAGGAGGCCGTGCCGCCCCGGGAGATGCTGGGCATTCCCGGCATGAAGGACGAACTGCGCCGCCCGATGATGCTGCTGGTGCGGGCGCAGAAAAATTGACCGAAAGTCAAACGAGCCATCCCGGCTTTGGGATGGCTCGTTTTTTGTTTTCAGCGCAGGGGCACGACCTCGCCCGAAACGGAGAACGGCGTGAGCACGCCGTTCTCGATGATGTAGGACTCGCCGCAGATTTCTTCCCGGCCGGTGGCGGTGTCCAGATAGATGTAGCTGCCGTCTATGAAGGCGTGGAATCTTCTGCCCATGCTGTCCGGGTAGGCGATGTCCTCCATCAGGCGCAGGCCGTCCACGATGTCGGTCTTTAAAATCTGATAGTGGGGAATGAGGATGGCCTTGGTCAGGCCCAGTCCGTTGTAATACTTGGGATAGCCGGGGTCCAGTGCCTCTCCTTTCAGCTCCGGCGGCGCGTAGACCACCTCGGAGCAGTTCATGGACCCGGCACTGACGCCCAAAATCACGCCGTCGAAGCCTTCCAGCGCGTCCCGAAGCGCAATTTGCTGAAAAAAGCGGTTCTGGGTGGGCACGTGGCCGCCGGCAAAAAGCAGCAGGTCCGCCTTCTGCAGCAGTGCCTTTGTATCGTCCTGATTGCGGCGGTCCAGCACGGTGAAGCCGCTGAAGGCAAAGCCCGCCGCCTCAAAGCCGGCCTTGGCCTGTTTGGCAAAGCGGTCGGTGAGAGAGGGGCTGTTGGGCGCGGAGCAGACATAGACCGCCTCGCAGGGGTTGGGCAGGGCCGCCCGCAGCCGGTCCACCAGAGCGTTTTCGGGGTTCAGTTCGTTGGAGTTCGCCTTGTTGAAATTGCCGGTGAGAAAGCATTTCATTCCGTTTTACCTCCCGGAAGGTTTTTATCGCTCCTTTTTTTGCACGACGCTCCCTTGCGCCGCGCGGCTTTGCGCGGTACACTGAAAGTGCAAAGCCGCTTTTTGAAAGAAAGGAGCCCGTTTATGGCAGCCGGTGTGTTCCGCTGTGGGCCCGCCGCCGGGGCACGGCCAAAAAAAGCCCCGGCCACCGCGGGGCCGCGCTGGCCTTTACGCCGGCACCATCGTGCCGGCTGACCTGCATCCATAATGCCGGCGCGCCCCTTTTCCGCTGCCGCTCTCCCCCTCTTCCCGATCCGCCCTGTACACACACGATGGACCATCGGGAGGGTCATTATGGAAGTGAATCTGCGCAAGCTTTATCCCACGCTTTATTCCGCGGACATATTCGTGGAGGTATCCGACGAAGTGTTCGAGGCCATCCGGGCCTTCGAGCGCGCCGAGGCGGCCTGGCAGCGGCGGAAGTACCGCTATCGGGCCCAGTATTCCCTGGACCATGGGAACGGCATTGAAAACGACCTGCTTTTCTGGCCCGAGACGCCGGAGGAAGCCTTTGAGGCCAAAATGATGCGGCGGGAGATCTTTGATGCGCTGTATGCCCTGCCCGCCGCGCAGAAGCTGCGGGTCTACGCCCGGTATTTTCTGGAGGAAAAGCCCCGGCAGATCGCCCGCCGGGAGGGCGTGCAGCCCAGCCGGGTCTACGCCAGCCTGCAAAGCGGCCTGCGCGCCCTGCGCAGAAAGCTGGCCCATCTGGCCCGGCGGCCTTAGGCCAATTCTACCCTATCATAACCCCGCCGGGGACGCAACGCCTTTCGACGGCGGCGGGATGGTATTTTCTTGCATTCAAAAAGGAGCCGGCGGGGTCTTCCCATCGGCTCCTTCGTGTTATTGCATGCCGTACCCGTTCAGCACCAGGTCCAGCGCTTCGGGCGAGCCCGCCGCCAGCACGGTGCCGGGCTCGTTCAGAGGCAGCGGCGCGCCGTTCAGCGAGGCGATGGCTCCCCCCGCCTCCTGCAGGATGATGCGGGCGGCGTTGTGGTCCCAGGGGCAGGAGCGGGTGGCAACGCACAGGTCCGCTTCGCCGCAGGCGACGGCGCACAGCTCCAGCGCCACCGAGCCGATGCTGCGCACGGCGCGCACATCCTGCGCCAGCCGCAGCAGGTCCTGCCTGCCGGGGCCGGGCTGCAAAAAGGTGCGCAGCACGTCGGGGGTGAAGAGCAGCAGCTCCGAAATATTTTTCCGCCGTGAGGCCGCCAGCGGCGTTTTGCCGCACCATGCGCCCTGCCCGGCGCGGGCATGGTAGAGCCGATCCGCCTCCACGTCCAGCACAAGGCCGAACAGCGGTTTGCTCCCCTGCCAGCATCCCACCGACACCGCATAGTTGCGGTGCTGGTTGATGAAGTTGGTGGTGCCGTCGATGGGGTCGATGTACCACATGGCTCCGGGCGCGGCGGTGCTCACTGTGGGGTATTCCTCGCCCACGATGGCGTCGGAGGGGAACTTGCTCAGGATGCCCTGGCGCAGAAACTGCTCCGTCCTGCGGTCCCAGACGGTGACCAGGTCCTGATGGCCGGTCTTGCAGCTCACCGCGTCCGCCTCCAGCCGGGCCTGCCGCAGCGCAGCGCCGGCCTTGCGCACCAGCGCCTCGGCCAGTTCAAACCGTTCCATATCTCACCGCCTTTTTCCAGTTTGCTTTTATATCATCAGACCACAGAGCCAGGCGGTTTGTCAAGCCCGGCCTCACCAGATCACCTGGAAACGGGCGTTTTCCAGCGGGCCCACCGGACTGTGGTCCCGGATGTAGCGAGCCACCATGTCCGGCAGTTCCACGCTGCCCCGCCAGAGCACCGGGCAGTCCCGCAGCACTTCGTAGCCGCCGGTGCCGGTGGCGCGGTAGTTGCTGGTGCAAAGGCGCAGCGGCCCCGGCCCCAGCGGCGAGCCGTCCAGCCGGGCAAGGCGCACCACCCGCTGGCCCACCGGGCGGCGCAGGTCGAAGGCATAGTCCAGCCCGGCAAAGAAATCGTAGTTATAGTGCTCCACCTTGGGCTGCAGGAACGCGGCGGACACCTTGGGCCGGCTGTTTTCCAGCTCGAAGTAGGCGGCGCACCGCTCCAGGCACCGGCGGATGACCTCCTCGGTGACCTCCAGCGTCACCAGCGTGTTGGCAAAGAGGTAAGCCGCGGTCACGCCCCGCATGGTCACCGGCGAGGCAAGGCCCACCGGGCCGTTGCCCAGGCTGGTGCAGGAGACATCCGCGCCGGTGGCGTCCAGCTGCACCTGATTGAACAGCGCAGCCACCCGGCTGCCGTGCAGCGCAGCGTCAAGCTTTTCTTCCGGCGGGATGGGGCTTTGCAGCGCGCCGATGGGCTCGTCCAGCCAGTTCTGCACCGCCTTTTCCAGCGCCAGCAGCGCCTCGTAGGGCTGGGCGGAATGGGTCTCGCCCGCCGGGAGGAAGCGGGAGGCAAAGCGGGTGTGCTCCCCTTCCCTGCGGCCTTCCACCAGCAGGCAGACCCCCGCGTTGGCGGGCGGCTGCACTGCCCAGGTGTTCGCCAGCCGCACCCCTTCCACCGCCATGTGCTGGTGGCCGGTGAGCAGCAGGTCGAAGTCAAGCTGGCGGGCGATGCGGCAGGCCACGTTCTCGCCGCTGTCCGACAGCAGGCGCCCGGTGGCCAGCTCTTCCTCGAAGCCGCCATGGTAGATGCACACGCACACGTCGCACTCCGGGCGCAGCGCCTCCCGGGCAGCGCGGGCCGCCTCAAAGGCGTCGGTGATGCGCAGCTGCTCCAGGTTCTGAGGCTGCTCCCACACGTTCACATAGTCGGTGACGATGCCGGTGACGCCCACCCGCAGGCCGCTGGCCAGGGTACGCACCGCCCAGGGCTTGAGGGGCAGACGGCCCCCCAGGTCCTGCACGTTGGCGCACAGGCACTGGCCCCGCATGGCGCCGAGGAACTCTTCCAGCGCCTCGTAGCCGAAGTTGAAGTCGTGGTTGCCCAGAGTGAAACAGTCCAGCCCCATGGCGTTGAACGCCGCCGCCACCGGGTGGAGGGGCCAGTGGGCCCGGTGCTCCAGATAGTACTGTACCAGCGGGGTGCCCTGCAGCGAGTCGCCGCCGTCCAGCACCAGGGTGTCGCCGTCCTTTTCAATCTGCGACGCCATGTTCAGCAGGCCGGAGGCCTCGGGGCGGTTCGCGGCGTAGTTCACCGGGAAGATGTGGCCGTGGGTGTCGGAGGTGAAGTAGATTTTGAAACGCTGTTCCATCTTTACCCCCTGGCCAGCTTGACGCGAATTTTGGTGGAGATCCACTCCACGATGAGCACCAGCACGATGAGGCCGGCCAGAATGGCGCCGGCTTCCTCCCACCGATAGGCGTTCATGGCGAAGATGAGCGGAGCGCCGATGCCGCCCGCGCCCACCAGGCCCAGCACGGTGGCGTCACGCAGGTTGATGTCGAAGCGGTAGATGGCGGTGGAGGCAAAGTTGGGCATCAGCTGGGGCAGGATGCCGTAGCGGATCTTCTGCCAGGTGGTGCAGCCCGCCGCGTCCAGCGATTCCAGCACACGCACGTCCAGGTCCTCGATGGCTTCGATGTACATCTTGCTCACCATGCCCACCGAGCACAGAGACATGGTGAGCAGGCCGGCGAAAGCGCCGGGGCCGGTGACGCGGATGAACATCAGGCCGTAGACGAAGGCGGGCACGGTGCGCACCGCCATGATGATGACCCGGCCCACAAAGGCCACCGGGCGCGGGGCGAGGTTGGAGGCCGACAGGAACGCCAGCGGGATGGAGATGATGGCGCCCACCACCGTGCCCAGAAAGGCGATGCAGATGGTCTCCAGCAGCAGGTAGGGCACGCCCTGGGTGGTGAGGTTGAAGAGCAGCCCGGTGTCCGGGTGGAAGATGCCGGAGAGGATGTTCAGGGCAATTTTCGCGCCGCTCTGGGTGGTGCCGGCGGTTTCCACGGCGGTGCCGCTCCAGACCAGCAGGGCCACCACCACCAGGGCGACGGCGGCCTCAAACAGCCAGCGCCGGGGGCGCTGCGCATAGGCTTCTTCGATTCGTTTTTCCATATGTGCGCGCCTCCTCTCACACCAGCCGCTTGCGGGCGGCGCGGCTGATGGTCTCGATGATGAACACGGTGACGAACAGCGCCAGCAGGATCATGCCCACACTGTCGTACTCGCGCCAGCCGATCTTCTCGTTGAGGATGAGGCCCAGGCCGCCGGCGCCCACGTAGCCCAGGATGGAGGCGTAGCGCACGTTGCCCTCGAAGCAGAACAGGCAGTTGGAGAGATAGGAGGGCAGCACCTGGGGCACGATGGCACTGAGGAAGGCGCGGGTCTTGGTGGCGCCCATGGCCTCCATGGCCTCGAAGGGGCCCATGTCCACCGTCTCAATTTCCTCATAGAGGATCTTGCCGATGTAGGCGAAGGTGAAGACGGCGATGGCGGTGGTGCCCGCCAGGGTGCCCAGGCCAAAGACGTAGGTGGCGATGAGGGCGCTCACCAGGGTGGGCAGGGTGCGGATGATGCTGAGCAGCAGGCGCATGGCCGCCACCACCGCCCGGTTGTGGATGATGTTGGTGGAGGCCAGCATGGCAAAGGGCACCACCAGCACCGAGCCGATGAAGGAACCCAGCAGCGACATCTTGATGGTGTCGAACAGGGGGCCCCAGATCTGGGACATATACTCCCACTTGGGCGGTATCATCTGGCCCAGGATGACGAAGAACTCGCCGATGCGGCGCACCAGAACGCCCAGGTCAAAGCCGGTGACCTCCACCGACACCGCCGCCATGACCAGCAGCACCACCGCGTAGAGCGGAGCCCGGGAACGGGGCTTTTTGATCTGCTTGCCGTTGGCCAGCGTGATGGTGCGGGGCGGGAACACCTTGTCAAACAGGTTCATTCCGCTTCCTCCTGTCCTCCCTGATAGATGGCATCCAGCACGGCCTGGTCCACTTTGTCGGCGGGGCCGTCGTAGACGATCTCGCCCGCCCGGATGCCCACCACCCGGGTGGCGTACTGCAGCGCCAGCTCCACATGGTGGATGTTGATGAGCACGGTGATCTTCATGTCCCGGTTGATGCGCCGGAAGTCGTCCATCACCTGCTTGGCGGTGACCGGGTCAAGGGAGGCCACCGGCTCGTCCGCCAGGATGATCTGGGGGTTCTGGGCCAGGGTGCGGGCCAGAGCCACGCGCTGCTGCTGGCCGCCGGAGAGCTGGTCCGCCCGGACGAAGGCCTTTTCCAGGATGCCCACCTTGTCCAGCGCTTCCAGCGCCTGCATCTTCTCCTCCTTGGTGAAGATGCCGAAGGCCGCCCGCCACCAGGGCAGGTCGGGCACGAAGGCGGTGAGCACGTTCTTGATGACGGTGGTGCGGGTGATGAGGTTGAAGGACTGGAAAATCATGCCGATCTTCCGCCGGAAGCGCCGCAGGCTCTTGCCGTGCAGAGCCATCACGTCGGTGCCGTCCACGGTGAGGGTGCCGCCGGTGATGTCGTGCATGCGGTTGATGGTGCGGATGAGGGTGGACTTGCCCGCGCCGGACAGACCGATGATGGCCACGAACTCACCCTGGTCGATGGTCAGATTGATGTGCTTCAAAGCCTCGAAGCCGTTGGGGTAGCGCTTGTTTACGTCTTTGAATTCGATCATGTTTTCCTCTCCATTCCAAATGAGGGAGGAAAGCCCCGGGCTTCCTCCCTCATCCAGAAAACTATGTTTTTTCAGATCAGCCCGCGCTGTTGAGGGACTGGATCATCTCCTGGGCAGCCCGCTCGGAGTCATAGTCGGAAGACTGGGCAGGCTGGTAGCCGTTGTGGCTGTAGATGGCGATGACCTCTTTGCCTTCCTCGGTGTTGCCGATGTTGATGAAGGCCTCGGACAGGGCGGCCTTGAAGTCGTCGTCCATGATGGGAGAGGTCTTGCTGACGCTGATGGTGTCGTTGTAGATGGCGGGGGTCACGCCGATGACGGCGGTGTCGTCCCAGATGCTGTTGGTCATGCCGTACTCGCCGGTCCACTCGTCCTCATAGTCGCGGCGGGCGTCGGCGTAGGTGCACAGCACGTCCACCTGGCCGGAAGCCAGACGGGCAAAGGCGCTGCCGTAGGAGTCAGACTGCACGGCGTGGGGCAGCTCAGTGATGTTCTTGTCGAAGTTTTCCTGCAGCCACAGGGAGGGGTAGATGTAGCCGGCGGGAGAGGAGGAGTTGGCAACGCTCCAGTTCACACCGCTCACGTCTTCCCAGGTCAGAGCCTCGCCGGCGTTGACCTTTTCGGCCAGAGCCTTGCCCTTCTCAGAGGGGCCGGCGATCATCAGGGCACGGTAGCTGGTGACCTGCTCGGTGGTGGGCTCGGTGGGGGCGTTGTCGTTCCAGTCCTTGGCGTTGTCGGAGTCGATGGACAGGCCGTCGCGGGTGGCGGTGAGCAGCACGTCGCAGCCGTCGTCATACAGCACGTAGGTGCCGCCGGGGATCAGGCCCACGTCGGCGGTGCCGGCGGACAGGGCTTCGCCCACGGCCTCATAGCTGGTGCCGACGGTGATGTCCACCTCGCCCACGTCGTAGCCCAGCTTGGCCAGCTCGTCAGTGAGCAGCTGCTTCAGGGGCTCGGTGGCGGTGATGATCTCGTCCGGCTCACGGGAGGGAACAAACGCGATGCGCAGGGTGTCGATGGTCTTGTTGGCCTCGGCGGCGCCGCTGGTGCTGGTGCCGGTGCTGGCGCCGGTGCTCGCGGTGCTGGAGGGAGCGGTCTGGCCGCAGCCGGCCAGCAGCCCGACGCTCAGAGCGCCTGCCAGCAGGAGAGAAAGAGCTTTTTTCATGTCGAATGCCTCCTAATTGTCTGCTTTGTATTTTCTCCGACTTTTTTATATTGCAAAGAGGGAATTCCCTCTCACAATCCTCACGCGGTGTCGCCGATCTTCAAGCGGGTGGGCACCATCACCGTGACCGCCTGGCTGCGCTTGCCGCTGATGCGCCCAAAGAGCAGCTCCAGGGCGTTCTCCCACACATAGTCGGGGTACATCTCCAGGCAGGTGCCGGTGGGCCATTTGCTCTCCAGGGTCTGCAGGTCCTGGTAGATGATGACCGCCACGTCCTTGGGGATGCGCACGCCCATCTCCCGGAAGGCGTCCATCGCGCCCTCGGCCACCTCGTCGCTGCCCAGCAGCATCGCCTCGGCCAGGGTGTGCTCTTTGATGGCCTTGCAGGCCAGTTCATAGCCGCTCTCGCGGCTTATCTCGCCGATGTGGAAGAGTCGTTCATCATAGAGGCCGCGCTTTTCCAGCAGGCGGCGCAGCGCCTGGGCGCGGGTCACGCCGATGCGCCCGCCGGGGCCGTCGTAGATGCCGCCGATGTAGCCGATGCCGGTGTACTGCTTGCGGTCCAGCAGGTAGGAGACCATCTGTTCATAGCCCCGCTCAAAGTCCACCTGCACCTGGTCGAACTCATAACTCTGCTGGCCGGAGTTCACGAACACGATGGCAAAGGAGAGCGAGCGGAGGAAATCCACCTCCGCCTCGGTGAACACGCCCAGGGCGATGACCCCGTCCACCTTCTGGGGCTGGCCGAAGGCGAGGCGCACAAAGCTCACCTCGTACTGGTCGGTCATCATCTGCACAAGGCAGGTCAGGCTGGAGAGGCGGACGTTGTGCCGGTCCGGGCGCAGGATGCGCCAGTCCGCCACGCCGATGGTCAGGTGGGTCTTGACCTCCGCCGCCTTGCGCTGCCGGGGCGAGACATACCCCAGGGCATGGGCCGCCTGGAAGATGCGGGTGCGCACCTCGGGGCTGACGGAGATGTTCTCGTCCTTGTTCAGCACGCGGGACACCGCCGCCGCGGACACCTGCGCCGCCTGCGCCACATCCTTGATGGTGGCCATCGTCAGCCCCCCCTTTCGCCTTGTCTTTCTGTCTTCATTATACCGGGCAGGCGACACAAGTCAATGATTTTTACTAAAATTTTACTAAAAATCACCGGCTTTTCCGGGCAGAAATAAAAAGGCCGTCAGGGGTTGACAAATCCTCCCCGGGGTGGTATCGTGAGCGTGTTCGGTAGGTAAGGCTACTGCAGGGATATGGGCTGTTGCCGCAAAACAGTGGAGACACTGTGCGCAGGTTTGAACAGGATGCGTCGAACGCAAGGCGCATCATAACACAGCTTCACCGCCCTGCAAAGTCAAAGCTCACACGGATGCGATCTGTTTTCACCGCTCCCGTATGTCCTGCCGGGCATACGGGAGTTTTCTTTTCCCGGGAAAGGAGGCGGGCGCGCCATGGAACAAGGCCAATGTCACAGTAGACGCAATTTGCGGTGGTCTCGGGGCCGCTGCGGGCGCGCGCGCCCGCAGCGCTGGTTTTGTGCGCCCTTTTTCCTGAAGCCGCCGCCTTTTCGGGGAGAGCTTTTCTCCCGAAGGCGGTATTTTTTTGCCTTTCGAGGGGCGGGCCGGGGACCACCGTTGCACAACAGCAACGGGAGGTACGAAGCCATGAAAACTCTGTTCAACATGACCAAGGGGGCCGCTCTGCGCCCCGAAAACGAAAAGAACGAAGCCCTGCGCCGCCGGCTGCAGGAGGCTGCAGGGATGGAGGCGGACGTTCTGCTGGAGAGCCTGGGCACCACGGCGGGCGGACTGGATGAGGATGCGGTGCGCCTTTCCCGCGAGGCGCACGGTGCGAACGTTCTGCCCCACCGCAGGAAGGAGCTGCTGGCGCGGAGGCTGTTCGGCGCTTTCATCAACCCCTTCGCGGTGGTGCTGCTGGCGCTGGCGGTCATCTCGATATTCACCGAGATCGTTTTTGCCGCGCCCGGCGAAGAGAGCTGCGCCACCGTTCTCATTATCTCGGCGATGGTTCTCATCTCGGGGGCGCTTCGCTTTGTGCAGGAGGCCCGCAGCGGCAATGTGGCGGCGCGGCTGGGCAGCATGCTGCACACCACCGCCTGCGTGGAGCGGGCCTGCCGCCGGGAGAAAGTGCCGCTGGAAGACATCGTGGCGGGCGATGTGGTACATCTCTGCGCCGGGGACATGATCCCCGCCGACGTGCGCATCCTGAAGGCGAAGGACCTGCTTGTCAGCCAGTCCGCCCTCACCGGCGAGAGCGAACCGGTGGAAAAGCACGGCGTGCCCGCGGCGGCGGACGGCGCCCTCACCGACGCGCCCAGCCTGGCTTTCCTTGGCAGCAATGTTATCAGCGGCTCGGCCACGGCGGTGGTGCTGGCGGTGGGCGGCGGCACCATGCTGGGCGCGCTGGCCCGGCAGGTGGACGAAAAGCCGCCCAAGACCACCTTTGAAAAGGGCGTGAGCGCCGTTTCCTGGGTGCTCATCCGCTTCATGCTGGCAATGGTGCCGGTGGTGCTGTTCGTCAACGGGTTCACCAAGGGCGACTGGATGCAGGCACTGCTGTTCGCCATCTCGGTGGCGGTGGGCCTGACTCCCGAGATGCTGCCCATGATCGTGACCACCTCCCTGGCCAAAGGGGCCCTGACCATGAGCCGTCGCAAGGTCATTGTGAAAAATCTCAACGCCATTCAGGACCTGGGCGCGATGGACATCCTCTGCACCGACAAGACCGGCACCCTGACCCGGGACGAGGTGGAGCTGGAATATCATCTGAACGTGGACGGCGAAGAGGACGGCCGGGTGCTGCGCCACGCCTTTCTGAACAGCTGGTTCCAGACCGGGCTGAAAAGCCTCATCGACGCGGCGGTCATCCGCCGCCAGCAGGAGCTGGGGGCCGGCGACCTGACCCGCCGCTACGAGAAGGTGGACGAGATCCCCTTTGATTTTGAGCGCCGCCGGATGAGCGTGGTGGTGCGGGATGAAGCGGGCAGGACCCGGCTGGTGGCCAAGGGCGCCGTGGAAGAGATGCTGGCCTGCTGCGCCTTCGCCGAGAGCGGCGGGCAGGTGCTTGCCCTCACCGATGCGGTGCGCGGTCGGGTGCTGGCCAAGGCGTCGGAGCTGAACGAAAAGGGCATGCGGGTCATCGCCGTGGCCCGCAAGACCGGCCCCGCCCCGACGGGCAGCTTCTCCGCCGCGGACGAAGCGGACATGGTGCTCATCGGCTTCCTTGCCTTCCTTGACCCGCCCAAGGAGACCGCCCGCAGCGCCATCGCCGCGCTGAACGGCCACGGCGTGGCGGTGAAGGTGCTCACCGGCGACAATGAAAAGGCGGCCCGGGCCATCTGCCGCCAGGTGGGGCTGGACGTGGAGCGCGTCCTGCTGGGCGAGGACCTGGAGAACATGGACGACGAGGCCCTGACCCGCCGGGCCGAAGAGACGGCGGTGTTCGCAAAACTCTCCCCCGCGCAGAAGGCGCGGGTGGTGCGCCTTCTGCGCCAGGCGGGCCGCTGCGTGGGCTACATGGGCGACGGCATCAACGACGTAGCGGCCATGAAGGCCGCCGACGTGGGCGTCTCAGTGGACAGCGCCGTGGACGTCGCCCGGGAGGTCGCCTCGGTGGTGCTGCTGGAAAAGGACCTGATGGTGCTGGAACAGGGTGTGCTGGAAGGCCGCCGGACCTGCGCCAACATGATAAAATACATCAAGATAACCGCTTCCTCCAACTTCGGCAACATGTTCTCGGTGCTTGCGGCCAGCGCGTTCCTGCCCTTTCTGCCCATGGAGTCCATTCATCTGCTGCTTTTGAGCCTCATCTACGACGTGTCCTGCACGGCCATGTCCTGGGACAATGTGGACCCGGAATTCCTCGAAGCGCCCCGCCGCTGGAACGCCGGCGGCATCAGCCGGTTCATGCTGTGGCTGGGGTCCGCCAGTTCGGTGTTCGACATCGCCGTCTACCTGCTGCTCTATTTTGTCATCTGCCCGCGGTTCACCGGCGGCGTGCTGTTCAGCCGGCTGACCGACCCCGCCGCAAGGGCGCTGTACATCTCGGTGTTCCAGACCGGCTGGTTCGTGGAGTCCATGTGGACCCAGACGCTGGTCATCCACATGCTGCGCACCCCAAAGCTGCCTTTTGTGCACAGCCGCGCCTCCGCCTCGGTGACACTGCTCACCTTCACGGGCATCGCGCTGGTGACCCTTCTCCCCTTCGCCCCGCTGGGGGCCGCTTTGGGCCTAACCGCCCTGCCCGCCGTTTACTTTGCCTTCCTTGCCGCCGTCGTGGCCGGATACATGATCCTGACCACCGCAGCAAAGCGCCTCTATGTGCGCCGCTGGGGCGAGCTGCTGTGAAAGCCGCTCCGGGCAGAATAAGGACCCCCGGCCTGCGGGCCGGGGGCCGTTCTTCCGTTGTCAGCCCGCATCGCCCACGGCAAAGCGGAACTCGGCGCTGTAGGCGCCATTGCGCCCTTCCAGCGAGGCCTGCACACGGTAGTGGGCGGGGCCGCTGTTCAGCGGCAGCGTATCCGGCTCGGGCAGTTCTTTCATACTCAGAGTGTAGGGTGCGCCGTTTTCCGGCTCCACCGTGACGGAATATTCCCGCACAGGCAGTGAGAAGGAAAAGCGCACCTGCCGCGCTTCCTCATAGCCGAAGACGCCGCTCACGTCCTCGGGGGAGCCGGCGCGGTCTTCCAGCACAGAGCCGTTCTGTTCCAGATACCATAGGCTGGCGCCTATGTCCGCGAAGCGCTGGCCGCTTTCATCCTCGAACACGATGTCCAGCGCGGGCCGGGGCTCGAAAAAGGCGTCGAACCGCCCCCAGTCCATCCCGCCGGGCACGGCGTACCAGGCAGACTCCATGCGCTCGTCGTAAAGGGGCACCACCTTGATGGCCTTTTCGTAGAACACAGTGGACAAAACGCCTTGGGGGGTGTCCCAGATCAGGATGGTCTCCCGCGGGCCGTCGTCATACGAGTAGTTGCCGGCCAGCTGGTCCAGGGGCAGGGCGGCCAGAAAGTCGATAAAGCCCTGTTCGTCCAGGCAGAGCAGCTCCTCCTGGTCCTCGCTGTTCCAGTTCCGCGCACTGGAGATGGCGCAGACCGCCGGGTCCTGCCCGTCGAAGAGCACATCGGCGCCCGTGCCGGCGTCAAAGGCCAGGGTGACGTAGCCGCTGGTCATGCACAGCACGAAGAACACCGCCCCCACCAGCACCCCGCCGGTGAACTTTTTGGCAGGCTTCACCACGCTTTTCAGCCGGTAGCGCATGGCCTTTGCCCCGGGGGAAAGGCAGGTGGTGAAGCCCCGCCCGTCCCCCGCGGTGGTGAGCAGCAGGTCGGCATACTGGCGGCGGCGCTGGTCGCTCTCGTTTTGCAGCACCGCCTCGTCGCAGGAGAGCTCCAGGTCGTCGGCGCTGCGGCCCATGGCCAGCCACATCAGGGGATCAAACCAGCACATAGCGGCGCAGAAAGCCAGAAAGAACTTGGACCAGGCGTCCTGCCGGCCGATGTGGATCAGTTCATGGCGGAAGATAAGGGCCAGTTCCTCCGGGCTGTACGCCTTTTCGGGCAGCACCACCCGGGTGGTGCGCTCAAAAAGGCCGACGGAGAGGGGCGTGACCACTGCGGGCGAGCGCACCAGCCGGAATTTCGGCTTTTGAAAGCGGGCGGTCTCCACCTCCGCCTGCCAGACCGCCAGCGCCGCCGGGTCCTCCTCCGGGCGGGCGGGGGCCAGCACCTGCCGGCGAAAACGCAGATGGGAGACGGTTTTGAAAAGCATCACCGCCGCCGCGCCCGCGGCCCACACCGCCAGCAGCACCCCCGCCGTGCCCATGGGCAGGCGCAACACCAGCGCCGGAGCAGGCAGTTCCATGAAGCTCTGCTGGGTGAGGTAGAGATAATTCGGAATGAGCCACAAAGCCGCGCAGGCGGCGGCGCTGAAGTGCCGGCGCAGAAAAGGCAGCATCGCCAGCAGCGCCAGATAATAGGCACTGATGTGCAAAAACAGGCTGAAGAACATCGCCAGCAGCGACTCCTCCACCCCCGCGGGGCGGACGACGAGCATCACCACGGCGGTGAGGGAAACGAATATCGGCAGCACGATGCCCGAAACAAGGGGCAGGTACCGCTGGTGCTTTTGCTCCGGGTCAAAGGTGTCCTCCACGCTTTTGTTCCGATGGACCGCCCAGCAGAAACACCCGCCCATGAGAAGGGCGAACAGCCCGCGCATAAACAGTTCCGTGCTCATAGCTCGTCCCTTTCCAGCAGGCGGCGCAGTTCGGCCAGTTCCTGACGGCTCAGGCCGCTGTCGCACAAGGCGGCGGCGAAGGCGGGCAGGCTGCCGCCGCAGAGCTTGTCCAGAAAGCGGCGGCTCTGCTGGGCCAGATACTCCTCCCGGCGCACCAACGGAATATAGCGGGCGCTGCGGCCCTGCTTTTCGATGCGGATGAAGCCCTTATCCGCCAGGCGGGTAAGCACCGTGAGCAGGGTGGTCAGAGCCATGGGGTGGGTGTCTTTGAGCTTTGCGTCGATGTCCGCCCGGGCCACGGGCGCTTCGCAGGCCCACACGGCCTGCATCACTTCCAGCTCGGCGTCCGGCAAACGGCGGATGGTCTTGTCCACAGGAAGCCCTCCTTTGCTCTACAAATGTAGTTCTATTTTTATTCTATATTTGTAGAGCAAGTTTGTCAACCCTTCCATACAGGCCGTTGAAGCGGGGCAGCGGATCGTTCTGCTCAAAATCGCGGCAGTGCCCCAAAAAGGCTTTGACCACCGCGGGCAGGTGTTTGTCCTTGTGGCAGATGATGCGGAACTGGCGGCAGAAGTCCAGCCCCTCCACCTTCACCGAGGCTGCCAGCCCCCCGCTCCACCGCGCTCGCGATGAGCCGCTGGGGCAGCACCGAGATGCCCAGCCCTTCGATCACTGCATTCACCAGCGCCATGGCGGGCATGGCCCTCCCAGGCGGGCGTGACCAAAAAAGCCTCCCGGCAGCTTGCCGGGAGGCTTTTGGCTATTTCACAACGCGCACCGTCTCGATGCCGTAATAGCGGAAGACCGCGGCGGCGTCCGGGCTTATCTCCTCGCCGCTCACCACCACCGGCACCGCCGGGGGGCAGCTCACTGCGGGGGCGGCGCAGACGCGGCCCGCCGCCTCCGCCACCGGCACTTCCTCGGCGGGGGCCAGCAGCGCGGCGCGGATGGGCATGGCCTGCCGGGGGCAGTCCATTCGGGGCGGCGCCTGAGGCGTTTCGCTCCCCTGCCCCGCCGCCGACAGGGCGGCGCGAGCCCTCTCCAAGTCATCGGGGGTGTTCTGGGGGCTGGCCATCAGCACCAGATCGTCCGGGTCGGCGTATTCGCATTCCACGCCCTTTTGGCGCAGGAAATCCGCCAGGGCGTCTCCCCGCCACCCCCTTTTTGAGGCGTGGATGGTCACCTTAATCGGCTCGCTTTCCGCCACGGCCCAGCCCTGGGCCGCAAGGTCCGCTTTGAGCGCTTTCACCGCCCGGACGCAGGCGGCCAGCTTCGGCCTTGCCTCGCCGGCAAGGTAGCGGTTGCAGGCATCCAGCGACTGCAAAACGAGATAGGACGGGCTGGTGGAACCAAAGAGCGACAATGCCGCCCGCACCTCCCCTTCCTCCGCCTCCAGCAGGCCGCGGCCCAGGTGGAGGTAAGCCCCGCCGGTGAGCACCGGCAGGGTCTTGTGGGCGGAATCGCAGCAGAGGTCCGCCCCCTCGTCCAGCGGGTGGGCGGGCGCGGGCAGGAAGTGGAGGTAGGCCCCGTGGGCGTTGTCCACCAGAAGGGGCGCGCCGTGGGCATGGCAGACCCTGGCCAGCTGCGCCACCGGCTGCACATTGCCCAGATAGTCCGGGCTGGTGAGATACACCGCCGCCGGCGCTTCGGGCAGGGCCGCCAGGGCGTTTTCCAGCATTTCGGGGGTCACCGGGCAGGCCAGCAGCGAATAGGGCCGGGGCCAAAGCCAGCGCACATCCGCGTCCAGCAGCCCCGCCGCGTGCAGGAAGGACTTGTGGGCGTTGCGTGCGGCCAGCACCACCCGGTTTTTGCTCTTTTGCAGCGCGAGGCAGAGCATGGCCCCCACGCACTGGCTGGAGCCGCCGGCGGAGTAGAAGGTGGCCTTTGCGCCGAACAGGGCGGCGGCGTTGTGTTCGCTCTCGGCGATGACGCCGCACGCCTCATAGAGGCTGTCGGCTCCGGCAATTTCGGTGATGTCCCGCCCTTCGCAGCCTAACGGGCCTTTGCCCTTGTGGCCGGGCATGTGCAGGCGGGCCATGCCGCTCTGTTCGTAGGCGGCCACAAAGTCGCAGACGGGGGTCTTCATCCCAGTTCGCCCAGGGCGATCTGGAGCATGATGGCGCACTCGATGCGCTTTTTGAACAGCTCGCAGCCCTGCTTGTACACGCCGCCGATGCTGCCGGTGGCGTGGTAGGCGTTGGCGGCGCAGCCGCCGGAGCAGTAGAGGCGGGCCCAGCAGTCCCGGCACTCGGGGCGGGAGTAGGCGTTGCAGCCGCGGAACTCCTCCCGCACGGCCCCGTTGGTCACGCCCTGCCAGATATCGCCCAGCTTGTAGGCCTCCTCGCCCACGAACTGGTGGCAGGGGTAAAGGTCGCCCCAGGGGGTGACCGCCACGTACTCGGTGCCGCTGCCGCAGCCGGACAGGCGCTTGTAGATGCAGGGGCCGCCGGTGAGGTCCAGCATGTAGTGGTAGAACACGAAGGGCTTGCCCGCCTTTTTGCGCTCGATCATCTCGACGGCCAGCTTTTCGTACTCTTTCAGCACCACCTGGATGTCCCCGTCGGTGAGGGCGGCGGCATCGTCCGGCGCGCAGACCACCGGCTCCATGCTCAGTCGGTCGAAGCCCAGGTCGGCCATGTGGAACACATCCTTGGTGAAGTCGGGGTTTGCGTGGGTGAAGGTGCCCCGCATGTAATACTCTTTGCCGCCCCGGCGGCGCACGAACTCCTGGAACTTGGGCACGATGCGGTCATAGCTGCCGTTTCCGGCGTAGTCCACCCGCAGGCGGTCGTGGATCTCCTTGCGACCGTCCAGGCTTAAGACCACGTTGCTCATCTCCCGGTTGGCGAAGTCGATGACATCGTCGTCGATGAGCATGCCGTTGGTGGTGAGGGTGAAGCGGAAATTCTTGCCGCATTCCTTCTCCCGCTGACGGGCATAGGCCACCAGCTGCTTGACCACGTCCCAGTTCATCAGCGGCTCGCCGCCGAAGAAGTCCACCTCCAGATTGCGGCGGGCGCCGGAGTTCTCGATGAGGAAGTCCAGCGCGCGCTTGCCCACCTCCAGGCTCATCAGCGCACGCTCGCCGTGGTATTTGCCCTGGCTGGCAAAGCAGTAGGAGCAGTTGAGGTTGCAGGTGTGGGCCACATGCAGGCACATGGCCTTGATGACGTTCTCCCGCTTGCCCTTGAACTGGCCGGCGAGTTCGGCGAAGGTGTCCGGGCTGTAAAGCTTGCCCGCGGCCTCCAGGCCCTTCACGTCCTCAAGGCAGGCGCGCACTTCCGCCTCATTGACGCCCACGCGGTCTTTGTATTTTTCGCACACGCGGCGGATGAGTTCTTCTTCCGGCTCAGCTTTATAACCGGCGATGAGGTCGTAGGCCACTTCATCCACCACGTGGATGGCGCCGGAGCAGGTGTCCAGCACAATGTTGTAGCCGTTGAGCTGATATTGATGGATCATTCGCATCCTCCGAATTCAGGCACAAAAAAACCGCCTTGTTGAACCGGGGCGCCGCAAACACGGCACGCCGGCTTTGTTCGGCGGCTTTTCTGGAAGTTTGGAAGTTTACTTGTCAGCGTTCTCGCACTTCTGGTTCGCAACACCGCAGGAGGTTTTGCAAGCGGACTGGCAGGAGGTCTGGCACTCGCCGCAGCCGCCGTTCTTGGCGCTCTCGCAGAGGTTCCGGGTCTCGATGGTCTTGATTCTTTCCATAACGACATCTCCAGTTGTTCAGCATATTTTGCTGCCGGGCCACGGCAGCGGCCCAAAGCACACAATCGATACGCGCAAAGTATAGCATGAAGACGGCGGATTGTCAAGGAAGGACGGCGCCCGAGCGGCGGCAAAAGGCAGTTGACAGCGCCCCGCGGCGGTTTTATTCTATAAGTAGTAAAAAGAGCGCAAAGGAGGCCATCTGCCATGTTCACCCCCAGGTTCATCGACCCGCTGGAATACGCCGGCACCATCGCCAAAGCGCTGGATCCCGGCGTGCTGCTGACCACCCGGGCAAAAGGCAGGGCCAACACCATGACCATCGGCTGGGGCGCCATCGGCGTGGAGTGGGGCCGCCCGGTGTTCGTGGCCTTTGTGCGCACCCACCGCTTCACCCACGAGCTGCTGGAAGAAAGCGGCGAGTTCACAGTGAATGTCCCCGTGGGTTCCTTCGACAAGGGCATTCTGGGCCTGTGCGGCACCCGCACCGGGCGCAGCTGCGACAAGTTCGCCCTGGCTGGGCTGACCGCTGTGCCGGGCCAAACGGTGGCCGCGCCCGCCATTGCCCAGCTGCCCCTGACGCTGGAGTGCAGGGTCATTTACCGCCAGCATCAGGATGCCGCCGCCATTCCGCCCGCCATCCGGGAGAAATACCACCCCCAGGATGTGGAGCCGGATTTTCATGGGCGCAACCGGGATTTTCACACCGCCTATTACGGCGAGATCGTGAGCGCCTACATCCTGGAATAAAAAGAGGCCCGCGGAATGCTCGGTGGTCGTAAAACAGTAATATGTGAATTTCTTGGAACAGGCATGATTTCGGTCATGCCTGTTCCGCTTTTATCAGTTCATCCACGGGAATATAGCCAACAAGGTCATATTCGATATAGACCCTCTGTTTGCGTTTACCGCTGGACTTGTCCGGTGCCTCCACATAAACCGCCTTTACAAGCTCTCTGAGAGC
>DWXV01000033.1 GCA_019119025.1 Candidatus Allofournierella excrementigallinarum | reverse complement strand
GTGTTTTCATATTTCCGATTGTTGGTAAGGCCGAGCAGATAGTCAACGGACACCTGATAGAAGTCTGCCAGCTTCAACAGGCTGCCGTGATTGATTTCCTTGTATTCATCGTTGTCGTTTTCATAGCTGCCGAGGGCTGATTTTGAAATGCCGGTTTTCTGCGCCAATTCTTCCAGATTTAAGCCCTGTTCCACCCGTAAATCTTTCAGGCGTTCCTGTACGGAAATGCGGGTTTTCATAGATACATCGCTCCTTCCTGCGGCTGGCTGCCGCCGTCAATCCCATTATACCATACCCGTTCCGCAATCGTGAAAATTTTCGATTTCGGGGCGGTTTTCCTACTTTGTGGATATACGGGAGAAGGCTCAAAAATGTGCCATAATGGGCTTAGTTCATCGATGGATTATTCCAATCGAATGACCGGCCTGTATGGGATAAAGCTCCCCGCTGGCGCAGGCGCACGCTCTGCGGCTATGCAGCGGGCTGATGCCGGGGCAGACGTTCCGGATGAGCCGACGGCCCGCCGCTTTGGGAATGGCGGCACAGTGGTTTATATAGGAACACTCAAGCGCAGTTCATCAGGCGAACTGCGCTTGAGACAAGTCCGGGGGGAATTTTGGGGCAAAACACTTTCCACAAAAACACCATCAATTGCTTTAGCGCCGCTTTAGCCTCGGGGATTAGGATAGGCGCATCGGAACCAGCTTCCGATGAAAAACCAAAAATCGAACGGAGGGAAAACCTTGAAACGCACGAAGAAATATATCGCATTATGCCTGACGATGGCACTGGGGTACCTCGCAGTTTTGACCGCCTGCTCCAGCGACAAAAGCACCTCGCAGACACAAAGCACCGGCGCGTCTTCCTCTCAGGCTGCGTCTGGCAGCATGGAGAGCACAGAGGCGCAAAAGACCGTGATGGGCGAGGTGACCTACGTCGGTTCCAGCTACATCAGCGTCACGGCCTACACCGGCGGCGAGGACGTCACCGACTTCACCACGCTGGACATTTCCGCACTGAAAGCCACTGAAAACACCGAGAGCATCGACACCGCCGAGGACACCGAGTATCTGAAGGTGGAGACCGGCATGCTGAACGCGGCTGCCCGCGATGATGTGACCACCGGGGCCTTCATCGTCTCTACCCGCGACGAGAACGGCGCCCACCAGATCATCCTGATCGAGAGCGGCGACGCGGCCGGCACCGGCGGCGATGCGTCCTCTGCCAGCACCTCTGACGGCGAGGCGGCGGACGGGGCAGACTCTGCTTCCGCTGACGATTCGACGGTGAGCGGCGAGAGCAGCACGACCGAAGCGTAAATCCTCGTTTTGAACATTGTCCCCTGAGCGAGGGCCCTGTTCTGTGCATCCTGCACAGGGCGGGGCCCTTTTTGTGTTCCGAAAACCACTCGCTAGGCGAGTGGTTCGAAAAAAGACTAATGTCGATCATGATGGAATAAAAACTCCCTTTGCTATAATAGGAGTGCGGTCTGCCAACTGCACAAACAAGCAAAGGGAGGTCATTCAAAAATGAACGACGAAAATAGTTTAACGCATACAAGGTGGAATTGCAAATACCACATAGTCTTTGCGCCGAAATATCGGCGCAAAGTGTTCTACGGACAGAAGCGTAGGGAAATCGGAGAGATTTTAAGAACGCTGTGCAACTGGAAAAAGGTGAAAAACGTAGAGGCAGATGTCTGCCCCGATCATATCCACATGTTGGTAGAGATACCGCCGAAATATTCGGTCTCGAGTTTTATGGGGCATCTGAAGGGAAAAAGCAGCCTGATGCTGTACGAGAAATTCCCGGAGCTGAAATTCAAGTATCGCAATAGGGAGTTCTGGTGCAGAGGATACTATGTGGATACAGCAGGGAAAAACGATAAAAAGATAGCAGAATACATCCGGCATCAGTTAGAAGAAGACCAGGCAGGCGAACAGCTAACAATGGGAAACTTCTAAACGGCCCGTTTACGGGCGGCAAGTAACAATCCTTCGCGGCTGGCAGACCGTACCAACGCGACGTGACGCGTGCGCTAGTAATCCAGGGTTTCACCCGTCTGTGCAAAACCCCCGGCTTCGCCGGGGGATATTTATTGTGCGCAGAAAAGCCAAAACAAGCGGGAAAAGTGCGACGGAAAACGACGGATTTTTCCCATTGCATTTCCCAGCCGGATTCGATACCATTATATTTGATAAAATTGAAGAAAGGACAGGGGACGCATTGAGGATCGGGGAGCGATACATAAGGAACAGGTCCTTCTCGCAGCTGGGGCGTTTGCAAAGCGCCCACCGGGTCCGGTATTCCCTGGTGTTTTCGCCCGAATGCACGGCGACATATGAAGTCGCGGTGGTCTCGGCGCGGGAGGCCACCCGGGAAAGCCGGACGGTAACGGGCTTGTGCAGGCAGAAGGCGCGCTGGATCCTGGAGTATCTCTATGAGAACGCGGTGCCGGCGGAACATTGGCGGGATGTTCTGGACGATCTGCTGGTTCAGATCTGAGGCAAAGAGGAAAGGTGTGACTTGCATTGGGCGGACCGATGCGCAAATGGGAGAGGATACTGATCCTGGAACCTTCACAGGTGCTGCAGCGGAGGCTTGCGGCCGGCCTGGAGCAGCTGGGGCAAACGCCTGTTTGTTTTCAGCGTGCGTCGGCGCTGCTGCGGTATCTTCAGCGGGAACCCGGCCCGGCGGTGGTCGTTGCGGACTGCTTTGTGCCGGACACGGACCTGTTTTCATTTCTAAAGCAGTATACAGAACTGGAGGGGCCGCACCCTGAGACGCGGCTCATCCTGACCTGTACCGAGACCTATCCGCCACCGGAGCTTCGGCCGCAGATATTGTCAAACGGCGCGGATTATTATATGATAAAGCCATATACCGCGCAAATGCTGCTGGAGAGCATCCGGCACCTGTATTCATCGCCGGTGCCCGCGCATATACCGGGGGTGCACCCCGCCATCGTGGATTTCCTCCGCGGGCTGGGTCTGCCGATGGAGCACGTCAGCTTCTGGTACATCGCCAGCGCCATGCAGCTGGAGATGAACGCGGGCGTGTTTGTGCCGCTGAAATCCCTTTACATCGAGCTTGGGCAGATGTATGGGGTGAGCCCGCAGGGCGTGGAGAGCGGCCTGCGCAGGATGGGCAAGGTGCTGACCCGAAGGGGCGTGTTCGAAAAAACGCCCAGTCCCAAGCAGATGGTCGCCGCCCTGGTGAGCGCGTTCGTGCGGGAAAGATCGGAAAGCCGGGATGATGCGTATGCCCTCGAAACTTGAATCAGAACGCCTTTTGCAGGAAGAAAAGCGAAAGAACCTTCTCTGCGGCGGCCTTGCCGGAGAGATCCAGCAGGTGACCCAGGGGCTCATGCTGGCCCGCGAGACGGTGGAACTGCAGACCCGCGGGGCCCTGCCGGAAAGCTGTGCCCGCTTTATCGAGCCCGCCCTTGCGGATATGGACGTCTGCGTGCGTTATCTCAACTACATTGCCGAAAACCTGGCCGATCTGACCAGCCAGGTCCAGGGCCGGCTCACGCCCCGGCTCCAGCCGGTGGAACCGGCCTGGCAATGGGGGCAGATGGTCAGCCTGGTCAATGAATCCTGCCCGGGAGGCGACCGGGTACGCTGGGAATGCGGCTGCGCCGAAGGGCAGTTTGTGCTGGCGGACCAGGCTTGGGCGGACAAGGTGCTGCTGAATCTTTTGATGAACGCCCTGCGCTATACGCAGGAGCCGGTGCGGGTCAGCCTGCAGCTGGAAGGGGAGGGCATGCGCCTTTTGGTGGAGGACTCCGGCCCGGGCCTGCCCCCGGAACTGATGGAGCACCTCTTCGAGCCGTTTCTTGCCGATGCGGCGCAGGACGGCGCGCGCCACGGGGCGGGGCTGGGGCTCTATCTGGCGCGGGAGTATTCGCTGGCCATGGGCTGGGGCTTTTCGCTGGAAAGCGGCCCCGCCGGCACCAGCGTGCGGCTGGACATCCCCGCCGCCCCCCTCCATTCCACAGGGCTTGCGGCCCTGCGCAGCGCCGCCCGCAGCCTTGCGGTGCGCGCGCGCCAGGCGGACCGTCTGCGCACGGCCCAAAGCTGCCTTTCCCTTT
The DNA here is from genome assembly GCA_019119025.1 of Candidatus Allofournierella excrementigallinarum. Taxonomy (GTDB): domain Bacteria; phylum Bacillota; class Clostridia; order Oscillospirales; family Ruminococcaceae; genus Allofournierella_A; species Allofournierella_A excrementigallinarum. The sequence goes on along the minus strand of DWXV01000033.1, from coordinate 33,552 downwards.
GAAACGGACGGGGCTTTTTCAAAAATGCTCTTTGCTTTCACGCCCCACTGCGTTCTCAATAAATAAGAAATTACGCAAAACAAAGCGTTGCAGGTTTTTCGACTTGCAACGCTTTGTTTTTTATTCCATGCGCCCGCTGTATTCGCTTTTGATGATTTCAAACATATCTTCGGGGCTTTCCTTGCAGCCGCCTTTTAACCAGATCTTTATGATCCGGGTAATGCCCGCTTTGAAAAATTCCATGTGATACTCAATGAATCTGTTCTGAAAATGCCTGCGGGCAGGAGCAGTGTCATAATGGAAGATCTTGTAGTTGTTATCATATCCCAGCTTGAAATAGGTTTTATAGAAGATCTGGTTGTCTTTGATATGCCGAAACAGCTTCAAATAGTCGTTGCTGTTGAAACCCTGCGCGACTTCCTCTTTATATAGATCGGATACTTCGCTTTCCAGCTTATCCCGTATCGCGTCGGCCAACCCATAAATATCCGTATAGTTTGCGTAGAATGTGGTTCTGTTCAGCCCGGCGCGTTTGCAAATGTCCGACACGCTGATCTCATTCAATTCTTTTGCTTGAAGCAGCTCGATAAAAACTTTCTCGATGCGCTCCATAGACTCTTTTTTCCGTTTGTTATTAGGCGTATTCATAAAAAGCCCCTTTATCTCAACAGTTGTTGGAAGATTGATGATTGTTTTCCGTATGCAAGTTCATTATACTTGATTTGCAAGGAAACAACAACTGTTGCTTTAATGTTTTGGAGGTGCGTATCAATGAAAAAAAGCAGTTTTGTTGCCATGGTATTGGGAACGGTCAGCGTTGTCTTATTCGCACTTGGCATGTGCATGGCGACCATCCCGGAGTGGAACGCATTCAAGCAGGGCATAGTTTTCGGCGTTGTTGGCTTGTTCCTTGGGCTTGTTACGCTGATTGCATGGAGAAAAATGGAACATAAGCAGCCGCCCCACATGAACGGAAGAACAGTGCTGGCTGCCATTGCCGGCGTGGCTGGCGCTTTGACGCTGGGCGTAGGCATGTGTTTTAGCATGGTCTGGGGCAAATTGGCCATGGGCGTTGTGATCGGCCTTGTGGGAATTGCCGTTTTACTCTGCCTTATCCCTCTCACAAAAGGTATTAAGGATTGAAGCCGAAACAGAAAGCCGCATCATGGATCGCCAAAACAAAAATGGGCAAAAAGATCGTGTCAAGCCAGCGTTACCGTGTCATTCTGTCTGCTGCGGTTGCCTTTGCGTTCAATTTGCTTTATGCGGTATACCATTGCGTACTTGGCGTTCTGAACAGTTCATTTTGGTTTATCGCCATGTGCGCTTTCTATGGGGTTTTGGCCACAATGCGGTTTTCTGCGGTGTTGTGCGGGCGTGACCATCACAAATCCCCCCCTGATGATACGGAACTGTTTGTGGTGAAATTTACCGGCATGATGTTGGTCGTATTGGGGGCTGTGCTCGCAGCGGTCAATTATATCAGCCTGTCGCAGAACATCGCCGCAAAACATGGCGAGATCATCATGATAACGATCGCGACCTACACCTTTTATAAAATCACAATGGCGATCGTGAAAGCCGTGAAGCAGCGCAAAAACCCCTCGCCGCTGTTAAGAGCGATCCGAAGCATCGGTTATGCGGAAGCAGCTGCTTCCATATTGAACTTGCAGCGCTCTATGCTTGTTTCCTTTGGCTCAATGGATAACGGGCGTGTCCGTTTGATGAACGCGATGACAGGAGCCGCTGTGTGCGTGTTTGTGCTGGTGCTCGGCTTGTTCATGATGGTAAGATCACGAAAAAAGGAACAGGAAATATGGCAAAATCAAAACTTATAAAAGCAAATGAGAAAATAGCAGGAAAGGTGGTTGGCGCCTACAAAAAAATTGAAGATACGCTCGTCGGCGGCTACACTAAAATCGAAGACGCATTTGTTGACCGCTATCTGACGAAAGACGGAGAAAGCGTTGAAGAAGCAAAAGCAAGATTGAAGCGCGAAAACAATGCATCAAGGTAATTTCATATTGTCAATGACCACCGCAAGGACAAAAAGCGTTTTGGCGTTTTGCGGTGCAGAAAGCGGGCAAGAGGCCAAAGGCTTCTTGCCCGCTTTTATGCCGCGGCCCGCCGTTCAGCCGGCTCGTTTTCAATGCTTTCCTATGCAGCGGCCGACCTTCAAAAGGCGGCCTTCTTTTTTAATTGTTTACAAGAAAAGGGTTTTATTGTAAAATATAAGCAATATAATAAATACAGTTCCGCCCTTCGGGCTGTAGGGATACAGGCGGTGTTTGAACGTGGAAACCAAATACAAACGCATCCTGCTGAAGGTGAGCGGCGAGGCTCTCGCCGGCGCCAGAGGCACGGGGTTCGACGATGAGACCATGCGCGCCGTCTGCGGCGGCATCAAGCAGGCCCACGACCTGGGCGTGCAGATCGGAGTCGTTGTGGGCGGCGGCAACTTCTGGCGCGGCCGCTCCAGCGGCAGGATGGAGCGCACCTGCGCCGACAAGATCGGCATGCTGGCCACGGTGATGAACTGCCTGGCTGTGGCGGATATGCTGCGGCAGATGGGTGTTCCCGCGGTGGTCCAGACCTCCTTCGTGATGCCCCAGGTCGCGCAGGTGTTCACCCTCGACGCCGCCGTGCAGGCCCTGGAAGAGGGAAAAGTGGTCCTCTTCGGAGGCGGCACCGGCTGTCCCTTCTTCTCCACCGACACTTCCAGCGCCCTGCGCGCCATCGAGACCGGTTGCGACGTGATGTTCAAGGCCACCATGGTGGACGGCGTGTATGACAAGGACCCCAAAAAGCATCCCGACGCTGTAAAGTATTCCACCCTCACATTCAGCGAGGTGCTGGAAAAGCGGCTGGGCGTAATGGACGGCACCGCCGCCACCCTTTGCCGGGAGAACGGCCTGCCCATCCTGGTGTTCGATTTGGCGAACCCCGCCAACATCGCCCGCGCGGCGCAAGGGGAAGACATCGGCACCCTGGTGCAGGAAGCGTGACCTTTCAAAATATCGCCCCGCAAAACGAACTTTGAGCCTGACGGCTGGAAAACAGAAAAGGAGCTTTGGATATGAGCGAATTTACAAAACCCTACGAGGACAAAATGGACGGCGCCCTGCGCCATCTGGACAAGGAACTGGTGGCCATCCGCGCCGGCCGCGCCAACCCTGCCATCCTAGACCGGGTCACTGTGGACTATTACGGCAGCCCCACGCCCATCAATCAGATGGCGGCTGTGGCGGTGGCCGAAGCCCGCATCCTCACCATCACTCCCTGGGATCCCTCGCTGATCCACGCCATCGAGCATGCGCTGCTGGTGAGCGATATCGGCATCAACCCCACCGACGACGGCCGCGTCATCCGACTTGTGTTCCCGGCGCCCACCGAGGAGCGCCGCCGCCAGCTGACCAAGGACGTGCAGAAGCTGGGTGAGGAGACCAAGGTCGCTGTGCGCAACGTCCGCCGCGACGCGATGGACAAACTCAAGGCGCAGAAAAAGAACAGTGAGATCACCGAGGACGATCAGAAGAATCTCGAGGAGGAGATGCAGAAGATCACCGACAAGTATGTTAAACTGGTCGACAAAGCCTGCGAAGAGAAAAACAAGGAGATCATGGAGATTTGATCTCGGCGTGACCAAAAGGGCCGAGCCGCGCAGCGCCAGGTTGCGAAGCGCGGCCCTTTATTTATGAAAGGAACAATTTGTATGGAGCAGCCCATTCAGGAACTGGCCAAGGGCCTCAGCATCGGCATCATCATGGACGGCAACGGCCGCTGGGCCAAGCGGCAGGGCCTGCCCCGCACCGCGGGCCACAAAAAGGGCGCCGAAGTCTTTCAGGACATCACCCGCTACTGCAACCAGCTGGGGGTGGGATCGGTGACTTTTTACGCCTTTTCCACCGAGAACTGGCGCCGCCCCCAGGACGAGGTGGGCGCCATCATGAAGCTGTTCGGCGAGTACCTTGTCAAAGCCTTCGATTACCAGAAAGAGAACAACCGCGTGGTGTTTCTGGGCGACCGCTCGGTGCTTGAGCCCCGGCATCAGCAGCTGATGGACGAGATCGAGACCAAGACCGCCGGCAACACCGGCATGACGCTGAACATTGCCGTGAACTACGGCGGGCGGCCCGAGATCGTGCGGGCGGCCCGGCAGCTGGCCGAACTGGTGAAGGAGGGCAAGCTGCAGCCGCAGGACATCACCGAAGAGATGATGAGCGACCATATGTACACCCGCGGCCAGAAAGACCCGGACTTCATCCTGCGCCCCAGTGGGGAAAAGCGGCTGTCCAACTTTATGCTCTGGCAGGCGGCCTATTCGGAACTGGTGGAGATGGACGTCCTCTGGCCCGACTTTACCCGGGCGGACCTGGACGCCGCCATTCTGGAATTCTGTCACCGCAGCCGCCGTTTCGGCGGCATCTGACTGCGGAAAAAGGGGGAGAATTTCGATGAAAACGCGGATCATCACCTCTATCTTCGGGCTTGCCCTGCTGGCGGTGGTGCTGTGTCTGTTCAACACACCGGTCTTCGAGATCGTGGTGGCCCTGATCTGCCTGATCGCCGTGCACGAGATCTATGAGGCGTTCGATCTGGGCAAGCGCGGCCCATGGGTCTTCGGGGGCTTTTCGGTGTACACGGTGCTGCTGATCCTGTCTGCGGCGGCGCCGGATAAACTGCTGATCGCGCCCGTCAGCTTTCTTTTTGTACTGTATCTGGCCGTCTGCCTCATATGGTTTAACCAGAGCCTGAATGTCGCCCGCCTCAGCGGCGTGTGCACCGTGGGCGCGGTCATCTGGACCGCCTTCTATTCGCTGGTTTACATCAAGGCCCGGCTGCCGGTGGAGGAATACGGCTACGAAGCGGTGTACCTCATCCTTATGGCGCTGGCTTTTGCCTGGGGCGGCGATACCTTTGCCTATTTCACCGGGCGGCTGCTCGGCAAGCACAAGCTGGCCCCGCTGGTGAGCCCCCACAAGACGGTGGAGGGCGCCATCGGCGGCATTTTGGGCTCCGGTGTGGTGGGCGTGCTGTGCACCTTTGCCGCCAGGGCCATCACAGGCCATCTGGCAGGCGGCATGTTCGGCTATGTCGCCGTGTTCCTGCTGGGCATGGGCTGTTCGGTGCTGGGCATCCTGGGCGATCTGTTTGCTTCGGCCATCAAGCGCCAGCTTGGCATCAAGGACTACGGCACCATCTTCCCGGGCCATGGCGGCATCATGGACCGGTTCGACAGCGTGCTGTTCATCGCTCCGCTGGTGGCCCTGGCCGTCTGGTTCAGGACCATGATGTAAAATTTGACGGAGGAACGAGCTATGGCAAAAAGCATCACGCTGCTGGGCTCCACCGGTTCCATCGGCGTCCAGAGCCTGGACGTGGCCCGCAGCCAGGGGTATGAGGTCCGGGCCCTGGCCGCCAATTCCAGCGTGGAAAAACTGCTGGAGCAGATCGAAGAATTTCATCCCCGCTATGTGGCGGTGGCGGACCCCGCGGCCTGCCGCCGGCTGGAAAGCGCGCTGGCGGGCCGTGCAAACGCGCCCAGGGTGCTAAAAGGCGCCGAGGGCATCGTGGCCCTGGCCGGCATGGGCGAGGCGGATGTGGTGCTCAACGCGGTGGTGGGCATCGCCGGCCTTGGGGCCACCCTCGCGGCACTGGAAAGCGGCTGCGACGTGGCGCTGGCCAACAAGGAAAGCCTTGTCACCGGCGGGTATCTTGTGACAAAGGCGGCGGAAAGCCACAATGCGAAACTGCTGCCGGTGGACAGCGAGCATTCCGCCATTTTCCAGTGCCTGCAGGACGCCCATTCCGCCAAAGCGCTCACAAAAATACTGCTCACGGCCTCCGGCGGCCCCTTCTTCGGCATGAAAAAAGAGGAGCTGGCAGGCAAGACCAAAGCGGACGCCCTCAAGCATCCCAACTGGAACATGGGCGCAAAGATCACCATCGACTCCGCCACCCTGATGAACAAGGGCCTTGAACTGATCGAGGCGGTGTGGCTGTTCGGCCTGCCGCCGGAGAAGGTGCAGGTGGTGGTGCAGCGCCAGAGCATCATCCACTCCATGGTGCAGTTCAGCGACAATTCCATCCTGGCGCAGTTGGGCGTGCCGGATATGCGTATCCCCATCCAGTACGCCCTCACCTGGCCCGAGCGGGCCCCCGGCTGCGCGCCGGAACTGGATTTCACCACCCTCAAGTCCATCACCTTCGATGTGGCGGACGAGGAGACATTCCGATGCCTCGCCGCCTGCAAAAAAGCCATCGCCAAGGGCGGCCTCGGCCCCTGCGCCGCCAACGGCGCCAACGAGGAGGCCGTGCGCCTGTTCCTGGAAGGCAAGATCGGCTTTCTGGACATCGGCCGCCTGGTGGAAGCGGTGGTGGACAGCGACTCTTTCGGCGGCGGCTACACCCTCGCCGATGTGTACGAGTGCGACCGCATGGCCCGCTCTTTTGTGCAAAGCCACTCGACTTAACAGGAAAGAGAGCCTGCAAGTAAATTAAAGAAAGCGAGCAAACAAGGGCATATGTCAATTCTGATCACGACCGTCGTCTCGGTGCTCATTTTCGGCCTGGTGGTGATGATCCACGAACTGGGCCACTTCGTATGCGCGAAAAAGGCGGGCATCCAGGTCAACGAGTTTTCCATCGGCATGGGGCCTGCGCTGTTCAGCCGGGTGAAAAACGGCACGCGGTACAGCATCCGCGCGCTGCCGGTGGGCGGCTATGTGAGCATGGAAGGGGAGGATGAGGAACTCTCGGAAGAGGAACCGTTCATCGACCCGGACCTGCCGCCGGAGGCAAAGACAGGCCTGCCTTTTCCCAAGGTCAAGGTCTGGAAGCGCATCATCGTGGTGGCGGCCGGCGCGGTGATGAATCTGGTGCTGGGCTTCGTGGTGCTGCTGCTCCTGTTCTCCGGCAGCGACACGCTTGCAAGCCGCACGGTGGCCTTGGTGGAGGAAGGTTCCGCCGTGGAGGCCTCCGGCCTGCAGGTGGGCGACGAGATCCTGGCCATCAACGGCCGCCGCTGCTTTGTGGCCAACGATATCATATACGAGTTACAGCGCAGCGAAGACTTCACCGCCGACTTCACAGTGAAGCGAAACGGTGAAAAAGTGCAGATCGACGACGTCCATTTCGACCAGGTGCAAACTGGCGGCACCGTCACCATGAACATGGGCTTCAAGGTCTATGCGCTGGAAAAAACGCCGCTGAATGTCATCGGGCAGGCCTTTGACTACACCCTGTTCTACGCCCGGCTGGTGTTCCGCTCTCTGGTGGATCTGGTGACCCAGCGGGTCAGCGTGACCGAACTCTCCGGCCCGGTGGGCATCGTCAGCGCCATCAATCAGGCGGCAGGCATGGGCCTTCCCGAGGTGCTCAGCCTGCTGGCGCTGCTCACCGTGAACCTGGGCATCTTCAACCTGCTGCCTTTCCCTGCGCTGGACGGCGGCAAGCTGGTGTTCCTTGTCATCGAGGGCATCTTCCGCCGCCCGCTGCCCAAACGGTTCGAGATCTGGGTGAACATGGCGGGCCTGTTTTTCCTGTTCGCCGTGATGATCTTTGCCACCTTCAACGACATCACCCGGCTGTTTTAGATTTAAGAAAAGAGGGAAAAAGCATGCGCAAGGTCAAGCGTGAAGTGACCATCGGCAACCTCACCATCGGCGGCCATAACCCTGTGGCGGTGCAGACCATGCTCAACGTGCCCGCCGCCGACGTGGCCGGCAACGTGGCCCAGGCGGTGCGGGTGGCCGAGGCGGGCTGCCAGATCGTGCGGGTGAGCGTGCCCACCCTGGAGGACGTGCGCCTCGTCGAAGCCATCAAGAACGCCGTGGACATCCCCCTCGTGGCGGACATCCACTTCAACCACCGCATCGCTCTGGCCTGTGTGGACGCGGGGGTGGATAAAATTCGCCTGAACCCCGGCAACATCGGCGGCGACGACCATGTGAAGGAAGTGGCCGCCGCCTGCAAGGCGAAGAATATCCCCATCCGCATCGGTGTGAATGCCGGCAGCCTGGAAAAAGAGGTGCTGGCCAAATACGGCGCGCCGGTGCCCGGGGCGCTGGTGGAAAGCGCCATGTACCACGTCTCCCTGCTGGAAAAATATGATTTTGACAACATCGTCATCTCCATCAAGTCCAGCAATGTGCCCCGGATGATGGAGGCTTACCGCCTTTTGAACGAGCGGTGCGATTACCCGCTGCATGTGGGCGTCACCGAGGCGGGCACCTACCGCATGGGCCTCATCAAGTCCGGCATGGGCATCGGCGGCCTTCTGATGGAGGGCATCGGCGACACCCTGCGGGTCTCTTTGACCGACGAGCCGGAAAAAGAGGTGCAGGCGGGATTTGACATCCTGCGGGCCGCCGGCCACGCCGTGGGCGGGCCGGAGATCATCAGCTGCCCCACCTGCGGGCGCACCAACATCCCGGTGGCCAAGATCGCCGACGAGGTGGAACAGCGTCTCAAAGGCTACAAAAAGCCCATCAAGGTGGCGGTGATGGGCTGCGTGGTCAACGGCCCCGGCGAGGCCCGGGAGGCGGACATCGGCATCGCCGGCGGCAAAGACGAGGCCCTGCTGTTCATCCGGGGCGAAAAGATACGCATGCTGCGGGGCGACATCGTTGGCCAGCTGGTGGACGAGATCTACAAGCTGTAAGAGATGCTTTATCTGCCTGCGGGCGGGGCTTTTGCCCTGCCCGCGGGCTGCGCTTTGCCACAAGGAAAGGGAGAAAGACCATTGAAGCCATTGGTGAGCCAGCTGTGGCCGCAGTTCAATGCCGACGAGGCCTTTGCCCGCTGCTTTGCGGGGGTGCTCGTGGAGCAGGTGGAACTGCTGCGCATCAGCCGAAAACTGAAAATCAGCCTGCGCAGCGCCGCGCCTCTGCCGCTTGAGCTGTGCGGGCGCCTCTGCGCGTCGCTGGCGCCCCAGTTTGAAGGGCTGGAACTGATGGTGTGCAACTATTTTCCCTTCGAGACCATCACCGAAGAGAGCCTGCGGGCGATGATCGACGAACTGCGCAGCGAAGGCCTTCCGGTAAACGGTTTTCTGGACCATGCAGCCTTTGCTTTGCAGGGCACACAGCTTGTCATTACGGTGCCGGTGGGGAAGAATATTCTGGAAGGCATCGGCTTTGGCGATACGCTGGCCAAGCTGGTGGAGCAGCGCACCGGCGTGCTGCCCACCGTCACGCTGGAACAGAACAGTTCCGTAAGCGCCGACGAGTGGGAAAAACGGGTGATGAAAAAGGCCCCCGCGCCCCGGTTTGAAGAAAAGAAGCAGCCGCCCGATTTCAAGATACCGGGCCTTGACCTCGCAGACAAGCCGGTGAGCGTGTTCCATGGCAAGAATTTCAAGCCGGGGGCGGTGACCCCGCTCAAAGACCTGGGCAGCGACAGCGGCAAGGTCACCATCTGGGGCGATGTGTTCGCGGTGGAGGTCAAGGGAAATTTCCAGAAGAGTTATATCGTGTCCATCACCGACTACACCGGCTCCATCAGCCTGAAACTGCGCAGCCGGGACGGCGAGGACTACTCCAAGTGGGAAGAAGTGAAAAAGGGGACCACCCTTGTGCTCAAGGGCGAGTGCGCCTACGACAAATACGAGCACGACTATGTGGTCTATCCCTATGACGTGCTGCAGGTGGAGCGCAAAAAGCGGGAGGACAATGCCCCCCAAAAGCGCGTGGAGCTGCACCTGCACACCAAGCTTTCCAGCATGGACGGCTTCTGCGACCCGGGCGAGATCGTGCGCACCGCCCACCGCATGGGCCACCGGGCCATCGCCATCACCGACCACGGCGTCTGCCAGGGCTTCCCCGAGGCGATGCTGGCCGCCGAGGCCATCCGCAAGACCGACCCGGACTTCAAGCTCATCTACGGCTGCGAGGCCTATTTTGTGGACGACATGGTGCCAGTGGTCTATGGCGAAGCGGCCGGGCCGCTGTCCGGCAGCTTTGTGATCTACGACACCGAGACCACCGGCCTCGACCCCAAGACCGAGGCCCTCACCGAGATCGGCGCGGTGCTGGTGGAGAACGGCGGGATAACGGCGACCTTCGGCACCTTTGTGAACCCCGGCAAACCCATCCCGGCCAAAGTCGTGGAGCTCACCGGCATCAACGACGCCATGGTGGCCGATGCGCCGGGCCCGGACGAGGCCATCAAACAGTTCATGGATTTTGCGGGCGACCGGGTGCTCGTTGCCCACAACGCCCATAACTTTGATATGCGCTTCATGCGGGCGGCGGCGGAAAAGGCCGGCCTGCGGCTGGAGAATTCCTACATTGACACCCTGCCTCTGGCCCAGAACCTCTATCACGGCCTGCGCAACTACAAGCTGGACACCATCAACGACCACCTTGAAATTGAGCCCTTCAACCACCACCGCGCGGTGGATGACGCCATGGCTCTGGCAAAAATCTTCTGCAAGATGCTGGAGGATCTGGCCCTCAAAGGGGTCAAGACGGTGGAGCAGATCAACACCGGCCTGGGCGGCGGAAACACGGCGGTCATCAAAAAGAAGTACTATCACCTCATCATCCTGGTGCGCAACCAGCTGGGCCTGAAAAATCTCTATAAGATCGTCAGCGAGGCGCACACCAAGTATTTCTTCAAAAAGCCCCGCGTTCCCCGCAGCGTGCTGGACAAGCACAGGGAGGGCCTTATCATTGGTTCTGCCTGTGAGGCTGGCGAGCTTTACAGGGCTGTTATGGAGGGCCGCAGCTTTGAAGAACTGTGCCGCATCGCGGAATACTACGACTTTCTGGAAGTGCAGCCCCTGGGCAACAACGAATACATGCTGCGGGAACACCTGGTGGATTCCATCGAGAAGATACAGGGCTTCAACCGCACCATCATCAAGCTGGGCGAAGTGCTGCACAAGCCGGTGGTGGCCACCGGCGACGTGCATTTCCAGGACCCGGAGGACTCGGTCTACCGGGCAGTGCTGCAGGCGGGCAACGGCTTCAAGGACGCCGACAACCAGGCCCCCCTTTACTACCGCACCACCCAGGACATGCTGGACCAGTTCTACTATCTGCCCAAGGACAAGGCCTTCGAGATCGTGGTGAAGAACCCCAACAAGATCGCCGATATGTGCGACGGCGGTATCCGGGCCATTCCCAAGGGCACCTTCCCGCCCTCCATCGAAGGCGCGGAGCAGCAGCTTCGCGACGCCACCTGGTCCACCGCCAAAAAGCATTACGGCGACCCGCTGCCGGAGATCGTCCAGACCCGTTTGCAGCGGGAACTGGACTCCATCTGCGGCCACGGCTTCGCCGTGCTGTACGTCATCGCCGTCAAGTTGGTGGCCTACTCCAACGCGGGCGGCTACCAGGTGGGCAGCCGCGGTTCCGTCGGTTCTTCCGCCGTGGCCCACTTCTCGGGCATCTCCGAAGTGAACAGCCTGCCGCCCCACTACCTGTGCCCCAAGTGCCAGTACAGCGAGTTCATCACCGACGGCAGCGTGGCGGACGGCTTCGATTTGCCGGACAAGAACTGCCCCCGCTGCGGCTCGAAACTCATCGTGGACGGCCACGACATCCCCTTTGAGACCTTTCTGGGCTTCGACGGCGACAAGGAGCCGGATATCGACCTGAACTTTTCCGGCGAATACCAGAGCCAGGTCCACCGCTACACAGAAGAGCTGTTCGGCAAGGAATATGTGTTCAAAGCGGGCACCGTGTCCGGCCTGCAGGACAAGACTGCCTACGGCTATGTGAAAAAGTATCTGGAAGAGCGGGGCCGCACGGTGAACCGGGCCGAGGAAAACCGCCTGACCGCGGGCTGCACCGGGGTGAAACGCACCACCGGCCAGCACCCGGGCGGCATGGTGGTGGTGCCGGACGTGCACGAGATCCAGGACTTCTGCCCCATCCAGCACCCCGCCGACGACAAGGACAAGGGCGTTCTGACCACCCATTTCGAATTCAAATACCTCCACGATACGCTGCTCAAGCTGGACGAGCTGGGCCATGATGTGCCCACCATGTACAAGTATCTGGAGGACATGACCGGCATCCCCATGGACCAGGTGCCCATGAACGACCAGCGGGTCATCAGCCTGCTGGTGAGCACTGAGGCGCTGGGTGTCACCCCGGAGCAGATCGGCAGCCAGACCGGCACCTTTGGCATCCCGGAGCTGGGCACCCCCTTCGTGCGGCAGATGCTCATCGAAGCCCAGCCCAAAAACTTCAGCGACCTGATCCAGATATCGGGCCTGTCCCACGGCACCGACGTGTGGAACGGCAACGCCCAGGACCTCATCAAAAACAAGATCTGCACCATTTCCGATGTGATCGGCTGCCGTGACAGCATCATGACCTATCTGCTGCACAAGGGGCTGGAACCCAAGCTGGCCTTCAACATCATGGAGCTCACCCGAAAGGGGAAGGTGGCAAAAGGGGGCTTTCCGCCGGGGGCGGAGGAGAAGATGAAAGAGTGCGGCGTGCCGGACTGGTATATGGACTCCTGCCGCAAGATAAAGTACATGTTCCCCAAGGCCCATGCGGTGGCCTACCTGATTGCGGCCATCCGGCTGATGTGGTTCAAGGTCTATCATCCCCAAGCGTTTTACGCCACCTATTTCACCGTGCGCGGCGACGACATCGACTATGAGGCCGCCGTGGGCGGCGTGAAGGTGGCCCAGCAGCACCTGCGGGAGGTGGAGCAGCGCCTGAAAGAAGAAAAGAAGGCCAAGGACGAGGACATCCAGGTGTCTTTGCAGCTGGTGAACGAGATGCTGGCCCGGGGCTATGAGTTTTTGCCCATCGAGCTGGGCAAAAGCCGCGCCGTGCGCTACATGGTGGAGGACGGCAAGGTGCGCCTGCCCTTCGCTTCGCTGAAAGGCGTGGGCGAGACGGCGGCCCAGGCGCTGGAGGCGGCCACCATCCACGGCCAGGAATACCTTTCGGTGGAGGAATTGCAGCAGGCCTGCGGCGTGTCCAGCGCGGTGATGGAAAACCTGAAAAACGCCGGCGCGCTCGGCGATTTGCCAGACACAAGCCAGGTCAGCTTCTTCTGAGCAACAAAATAACGGCGGCCAGCTTCCCAAAAAGGAGGCGGGCCGCCGCGCTTTTTTGCAAAAGGGGAGAGGGGCTCATCTTTTTGCCAGCGAGGCGAATTTGTCGAGAATGGCCGGGTGCTCCAGCCGGATGGTTTTGCCGCTCAGGGCGCAGAGCGTATTCTCCGGCGGCAGCCGGGCGAAGGTGAGGCTCACCGCGCAGAGAGCCTGGGTTTTGAAGCCGGTCTTTTCGTTCCATTTGCGGTTGCCGTATTTGACGTCGCCCAGCACCGGCGCGCCCAAAAAGGCCAGGTGCGCCCGAATTTGGTGGGTGCGCCCCGTCACAAGGCCGATGCGGCAGAGGGCGAAGGGGCCTTCGGTGCGCTCCACCTCCACATCGGTGATGATCTGCTTGAAGCCCTCGCCAGGCCCCGCCTGCACCTTCACCTTGTTGCGCTTTTCGTCGTGGCGCAGGTAAGCCGCGTGCCGCCCCGTAGCGGGCACCCCGAAGGTGATGGTCAGGTACTCCTTGCGCACAAGGTCGTTGCGGATGACGGCGTTCATGTCCCGCAAAGCGGCGTAGGTCTTGGCGCCCACCACCAATCCTTCGGTGCCACGGTCCAACCGGTTGCAAAGGGCCGGTTTGAAAGACGCTTCGGCCTGCGGGTCAAACTCGCCTTTCTGGGCAAGATAAGCGATGAAGGCGTCCACAAGGCTGACGTCGCCGGTGCGGTCGCCGTGGCACAGCAGGTGGGCGGGCTTGTAGAGAACGGCGAGGGTCTCGTCCTCATACACGACCTTCAAAGGCGGAAGCTTCCGGGTGGGAACGGCCTTTTGAGGCGCGGCGGCAAAGAACTCGTCGTTGATGTAAAGCTCCACCACATCCCCCTGGCGAAGGCGGTAGTCCGGCGTCTGGCGCTTGCCGTTCACCTTGATGCGCCTGTTGCGGAAACTCTTGTAAAGCAGGCCGGCGGGCAGGCCGGTGGTGACGCTCTCCACAAAGCGGGAAAGCCGCACGCCGTCCTCATTCGCGCCGGCGGTAAATTGTTTCAAATCCCTTGGCCCCTCTCTTTAAAATTGCCTGCAAATAGTATATAATAAATCAGATACGGCGTAAAGCACAAAACAGCAGGAAAGGAGGGCGCAGGATGCCCGAGGAAAAGGAACTCCATGCCAACCACCGCCAGCGGATGCACAAACGGTTTGCCCAGCAGGGCGGTTTTTCCGGCTTTGCCGAGCACGAGGTGCTGGAGTACATCCTGTATCTTGCCATTCCCCGCAAGGACACGAACCCTCTGGCCCACCGCCTCATTGAACGCTTCGGCAGTTTGTGCCAGGTGCTGGAGGCCAGCGAGGCCGACATCCTCACGGTGGAGGGCGCGGGGCCGGCCGTGGCCCGGCTGCTCACCACCATGCACGCCGCCAACCGCTACTACAGCCAGAGCCGCGCCCGCGCGCCACGGGCCTTTCAGGACCTGGAAGAGGTGGCAGCCTACCTCATCCCGCAGTTTTACGGCGCGGTGACCGAGCAGGTCTACGTTCTGTTTCTGGACGACCGCAACTGCCCCATCAAGCTGCAAAAGGTCACCGAGGGCACCGTGAACGAGGCGGCCATGGCCCGCACCCAAATCGCCCGGCTGGCGGTGCAGTGCCGCGCCACCCAGGCCGTGCTGGCCCACAACCACCCGGCAGGGGCGGCGCTGCCCAGCCCTTCCGACATCCAGTTCACCCGCGATTTAGCCAACGCCCTGGCAAGCCTGGGCATCCGTTTTCTGGACCACATCATCGTGGACAAAGAAGGGGACTACATCTCTTTGCAGCAATCGGGCAGGATGCCCGCCGTGGAGCCCTCGCTGTTGCAGGGCGTGGCGGGCAGCAAGGAAAAAGCCCTCGGGCAAGACAAAAAGGAGAACCATGGATCAGTTTAAACTTGTTTCCAGCTATCAGCCCACCGGCGACCAGCCCCAGGCCATCGACAAACTGGCCGAGGGCATCCTGCGGGGCGATAAAGCCCAGACCCTGCTGGGCGTGACGGGCAGCGGCAAGACCTTCACCATGGCCAACGTCATCGCCAAGGTGAACCGGCCCACGCTGGTGCTGGCCCACAACAAGACGCTGGCCGCACAGCTGTGCACCGAGTTTCGAGAATTTTTCCCCGAGAACGCGGTGGAATATTTCGTCTCCTACTACGACTATTACCAGCCGGAGGCCTACATCCCCTCCACCGACACCTACATCGAGAAGGACAGCGCCATCAACGACGAGATCGACCGCCTGCGCCACTCCGCCACGGCGGCACTGTCCGAACGGCGGGACGTCATCATCGTGGCCAGCGTCTCCTGCATCTACAGCCTGGGCGACCCCATCGACTACCGCAGCATGGTCATCAGCCTGCGGCCCGGCATGCAGATGGACCGGGACGAGCTGTGCCGGCGGCTGGTGAAGCTGCAGTACGAACGCAACGACATCAACTTTGTGCGCAACAAGTTCCGGGTGCGGGGCGACACGGTGGAGATAAACCTTGCCTACGCCAGCGACACCGCCATCCGGGTGGAGTTCTTCGGCGACGAGGTGGACCGCATCAGCGAGATGAACCCCCTCACCGGCGAGCGCAAAAACGTCATCAAGCACGTGGCGATTTTCCCGGCTAGCCACTACATCGTCTCGCCGGAAAAAATGCGCGCCGGCCTTGCCCGCATCCAGGAGGAGATGGACGTTCAGGTGCGCAAGTTCACCGAACAGGGCAAGCTTCTGGAGGCCCAGCGCATCGCCCAGCGCACCCGCTACGACATGGAGATGCTCGGGGAAGTGGGCATGTGCAAGGGCATCGAGAACTATTCCGCCGTCCTCAGCGGCCGGGCCCCCGGTTCCACCCCCACCACGCTGCTGGACTATTTCCCCAGGGACTTTCTGCTTTTTGTGGACGAGAGCCACGTCATGCTGCCCCAGCTGCGGGCGATGTACGGAGGCGACTACGCCCGCAAGCGCACCCTGGTGGACTATGGTTTCCGCCTTCCCTCCGCCTTCGACAACCGCCCCCTCAAATTCGAGGAGGTGGAAGAAAAGCTCAATCAAATCGTTTTTGTCAGCGCCACCCCCGGCGAGTACGAGCGGGAGCACAGCACCCAGATCGCCGAACAGGTCATCCGGCCCACCGGCCTGCTGGACCCGCAGATCATCGTGAAGCCTGTGGAAGGCCAGATCGAGGACCTTCTGGGCGAGATCAACCTGCGCACCGCCCAAAACGAGCGCGTGCTGGTGACCACCCTCACAAAGAAGATGGCCGAAGATCTGACCGATTTCCTTTCGGAACACGGTGTAAAGGTGAAATACATGCACCACGAGGTGGACACCTTCGAGCGCATGGAACTCATCAAGGACCTGCGCACCGGCGCCATCGACGTGATCGTGGGCATCAACCTGCTGCGGGAGGGCCTGGACCTGCCGGAAGTGTCGCTGGTGGCCATTCTGGACGCCGACAAGGAAGGCTTTCTGCGCAGCGAGACAAGCCTTGTGCAGACCATCGGCCGCGCGGCCCGCAACGCCGACGGCGTGGTCATCATGTATGCCGACGAGGTCACCCCCAGCATGGAGCGGGCCATCACCGAGACCGAGCGCCGCCGCTCCATCCAGATGGCCTACAACGAGGCCCACGGCATCGTGCCCAGGACCATTGTCAAAAGCATCCGCGAGGGCATCGAGATCAGCGACCACAAGGAAAACGAAAAACTTTCCGGCCGCCGCATGAGCAAGGCCGAGAGGGAGCAGCTCATCACCCGGCTGACCCGGGAGATGAAGGAGGCCGCGCGCCTTTTGGAGTTCGAGCACGCCGCCTTTTTGCGGGACCGCATCGACCGGCTGCGCCGGGGCGAGAACCCCACGGAGGAGCCCGATGCGCCCAAAAAGCGCCGCGGCCGCCGCTGAGCAAACTGACTTAAGGGAGAACATATCTGTGAGCAACGACAAGATCGTTATCAAGGGTGCGCGGGAGCACAACCTGAAAAACGTTGACCTGACCATCCCGCGGGACAAGCTGATCGTCATGACCGGCCTGTCCGGGTCGGGCAAATCCAGCCTCGCCTTCGACACCATCTACGCCGACGGCCAGCGCCGCTATATGGAAAGCCTTTCCAGCTATGCCCGGATGTTCCTGGGGCAGATGGAAAAGCCGGATGTGGACGACATCCAGGGCCTTTCGCCCGCCATCTCCATCGACCAGAAGACCACCAACCGCAACCCCCGGTCCACCGTGGGCACGGTGACGGAAATCTACGACTATCTGCGCCTTCTCTATGCCCGCATCGGCATCCCCCACTGCCCGGTGTGTGGCCGGGTCATCAGCCAGCAGACGGTGGACCAGATGGTGGATGCCGTGCTGGAACTGCCCGCGGGCACCCGCTTCCAGGTGCTGGCGCCGGTGGTGCGCGGGCGCAAGGGCACCCAGCAGAAAGAGCTGGACGCCGCCCGCCGTGGCGGTTATGCCCGGGTGCGCATCGACGGGAACATGTACGATCTGGATGAAGAGATTTCCCTGGAAAAGAACAAGAAGCACACGGTGGAGATCGTGGTGGACCGCCTCGTGCTCAACGAGAACGTCCACAGCCGCCTGGCCGACAGCCTGGAGACCGCCCTTGCCCTCACCGGCGGGCTGGTCACAGTGGATGTGCCGGGCGGGGAGGCGATGCAGTTCAGCCAGAGCTACGCCTGCCCGGAGCACGGCGTGTCGGTGAACGAGCTGGAGCCCCGGATGTTCAGCTTCAACAACCCCTTCGGCGCCTGCGAGCGATGCACCGGCCTTGGCACCTTCATGCGGGTGGACCCGGAGCTCATCATCCCCAACAAGGAGCTTTCCATCCGGCAGGGCGCCATCAAGGCCAGCGGCTGGTACTACGCCGAGGGTTCGGTGAGCGAGATGTACTACGAGGGGCTTGCAAAGCATTATGGCTTTACACTGGACACCCCCATTAAGGAGCTGAGCGCCAAGGCGCTGAACGCCCTGCTCTACGGCACCGGCGGCGAGCGCATCGAGATGCGCCGGGAGAACGAGTTCGGCTCCGGGCGCTATCTTAACGACTTCGAGGGCATCGTAAACAATCTGGAGCGTCGCTTCCGAGAGACCGGCAGCGAGTGGATGAAAGAAGAAATTGCCACCGTGATGAACGGAGTGGAATGCCCCGAATGTCACGGCAAGCGCCTCAAACCCGCCAGCCTGGCAGTGACGGTGGGGGGCAAGAACATCAGCGATTTCTGCGAGATGAGCGTGCGGCAGGAGCTGCAATTCCTGGACGGGATGGAGCTCACGCACCAGGAGCACCTCATTGGCGACGGCATTTTGAAGGAAGTGCGGGAGCGCCTGGGCTTTCTGCAGAGCGTGGGCCTGGACTATCTGACCCTCTCCCGGGGGGCGTCGGGCCTGTCCGGCGGCGAGAGCCAGCGCATCCGCCTTGCCACCCAGATCGGCAGCGCCCTCACCGGCGTGCTCTATGTGCTGGATGAGCCCAGCATCGGCCTGCACCAGCGGGACAACGACAAGCTCATCGCTACCCTCAAACGCCTGCGCGATCTGGGCAACACCCTCATCGTGGTGGAGCACGACGAGGACACCATGCGTCAGGCGGACTACATCGTGGACGTGGGCCCCGGCGCGGGCGTCCACGGCGGCGAGATCGTGGCCGCCGGCACGGTGGAGGATATCTGCGCCGCGCCTCGAAGCATCACCGGCGACTATCTTTCCGGGCGCAAAAAGATCGTGGTGCCCGCCACCCGGCGCAAGGGCACCGGCAACAGGCTGCGCATCGTGGGCGCGGCGGAAAACAACCTGCGCAACATCAACGTGGACATCCCCCTGGGGCGGATGGTCTGCGTCACCGGCGTGTCCGGTTCGGGCAAGTCCAGCCTCATCAACGAAGTGTTCTACAAGGCCCTGGCTATGGAACTGAACGGCGCCAAGCGCCGCCCCGGCAAGTTCAAGGCCATCGAGGGCCTGGAGTATGTGGACAAGGTCATCGGCATCGACCAGGCCCCCATCGGGCGCACCCCCCGCTCCAACCCCGCCACCTACACCGGGGTGTTCACCGACATCCGCAACGTCTTCGCCCAGACCCAGGACGCCAAGATGCGGGGCTATGGCCCCGGCCGGTTCAGCTTCAACGTGAAGGGCGGCCGGTGCGAAGCCTGCGAGGGCGACGGCATTGTGCAGATCGAGATGCACTTTCTGCCGGATATCTTCGTGCCCTGCGAGGTGTGCAAGGGCGCGCGCTACAACCGGGAGACGCTGGAAGTCAAATATAAGGGCAAGAGCATCGCGGACGTGCTGAACATGACGGTGGAGGAGGCATGCGTCTTCTTCGCCAACGTGCCCAAGATCGCCCGCAAGCTGCAAACCCTGATGGACGTGGGCCTTGGATATATCACCCTGGGCCAGAGCGCCACCACCCTGTCGGGCGGCGAGGCACAGCGCGTCAAGCTGGCGCTGGAACTGGCCCGCCGGGAGACCGGGCGCACCGTCTACGTGCTGGACGAGCCCAGCACCGGCCTGCATGTGGCGGACGTCCACAAGCTCATCGGCGTGCTGGACCGGCTGGTGGAGGGCGGCAACACAGTGGTCATCATCGAGCACAACCTGGACATCATCAAGCGCGCGGACTATATCATCGACCTGGGCCCCGAGGGCGGCAGCGAGGGCGGCACCATCGTGGCCACCGGCACCCCGGAGGAAGTGGCGGAAAACCCCGCCTCCTACACCGGGCGCTACCTTAAGCCCATCCTGGAGCGGGACCGGGAGTGAGGGGAACGGAACACTTCGCTCTTGTGCAAAACCGCAAAATATAGTATACTGAATCAATATATCGGCGCGTTTGCCACAAGCGGAGGCGCCGGTCCGTAAACACAACACCCAAGCGGAGGAAAACGACCCATTGGAGATCCTGCATTTTGAACACAACGAACAGGCCGCGCAGATCATTGCCTCGTTCTACGACACCCCGCCTCTTGCCTATATCCACTCCTTCGGCTGCCAGCAGAACGTCAACGACGGCGAGAAGATAAAAGGCGTGCTGGCAGATGTGGGCTTCGGCCTGTGCGACGCGCCGGAGCAGGCGGACCTTATCCTCTTTAACACCTGCGCCGTGCGGGAGCACGCCGAGCAGCGGGTGTTCGGCAACGTGGGCGCGCTGAAAAGCCTCAAGGAGAAAAAGCCCCGGCTCATCATTGGCCTGTGCGGCTGCATGGCCCAGCAGCCAACCGTGGTGGAAAAGCTGCGCCAGAGCTACCCCTTCGTGGACCTGGTGTTCGGGGTGAACGCCATCGACACTCTGCCCCAGCTGCTGGCGCAAAAGCTCACCGGCGGCAAAAAGCGCCTTTTGCAGACGCCGGTGGAGCGGGCAGACATCGTGGAAGAGATACCCATCCGCCGCGATTCTGATTTCCGGGCTTGGCTGCCCATCATGTATGGATGCGACAACTTCTGCACCTACTGCATCGTGCCCTATGTGCGCGGCAGAGAGCGCAGCCGCCGCCCTGAGGACATTCTGGCGGAGTTTTGCCAGCTGGTGGACGCCGGCTACAAAGAGATCACCCTGCTGGGCCAAAACGTGAACAGCTACGGCAAAGGCCTGGAACCCCGCGTGGATTTCGCCGACCTGCTGGAAATGCTCTGCCGGGTGCCGGGAGACTATCACCTGCGCTTCATGACCAGCCATCCCAAGGACGCCAGCCGCAAGCTCATCGACGTCATCGCCGCCGAGGAGCGCATCTGCAACCACCTGCACCTGCCGGTGCAGAGCGGCAGCGACCGCATCCTGAAAGAGATGAACCGGCACTACACGGTGCAGCAGTATCTGGAGCTCATCGACTACGCCAAGGCGAAGATCCCCGACGTGACCTTCTCCAGCGACATCATCGTGGGTTTCCCCGGCGAGACCGAGGAGGACTTCGCGGCCACGCTGGAACTTATCCGGAAGGTGCAGTACATGCAGCTGTTCACCTTCATCTACTCCAAGCGCACCGGCACCAAAGCCGCTCTCATGCCCGATCCGGTGACCCACAAGGAAAAGACCGAGCGCATGGCCCGCCTTCTGGCGGTGCAGGAGAAGATCGCCCACGCCGAGACCGCGGCGCTGGTGGGCGGCACCCAGCGGGTGTTGGTGGAAGGCCACAGCCGCAGCCCTGGCACTCTGGCCGGGCGGCTGACCAACAACCTTGTGGTGGAATTTGCAGGCGATGAAGCGCTCATCGGGCAGTATGCCCGGGTGCATTTCACTTCCAGCAAAGGCACAATTCTCAAAGGAGAACTTGTGTAAAACACAAATACTTTACAGTCAAAAGGAGAACTACCATGGACGTGATCGACCTTTTCAAGAAAGCCGCCGCCGCTTTGCAGACAGACGAGCGTTATCTGGCTCTGGCCGCGGCCCGCAAGGCCAACGATGAAGACGAGGCCCTGCAGGACATGATCGGCGAGTTCAACCTGGCCCGGATGGACCTGAACAACGAAATTTCCAAGGACGAGCGCAACGACGAGCGCGTCGCCGCCCTGAACGCCAAAGTCAACGACCTCTACGGCAAGATCATGGCCAGCGAGGGCATGGTGGCCTACAACGCTGCCAAGGCGGATGCCGAAGCCCTCATCAGCCACATCGACGCCATCATCAACACCGCCATGAACGGCGGCGACCCGATGCTGGTGGAAGCGCCCGCCGCCGGCTGCAGCGGCAGCTGCGCCTCTTGCGGCGGCTGCGGCTGAGCGATATAACATTCCGAACGGCGCGGCGGCTTGTGCCGCCGCGCCGCCCTTTCATAAAAGCCCTTTTCAAAGAAAACAGGCAGGTGAAGCGCAACAATGGCGGAACTTTCCCCCATGATGGCCCAGTATTTTGAGATCAAGCAGCAGCACAAGGACGAGATCCTGTTCTTCCGGCTGGGCGATTTTTATGAGATGTTCTATGACGATGCGATCCTCGCATCCAAAGAGCTGGAGCTCACCCTCACCGGGCGGGACTGCGGCCAGCCGGAGCGCGCGCCCATGTGCGGCGTGCCCTTCCACAGCTATGAAAGCTATGTGGCCCGGCTCATTGCCAAGGGCTACAAGGTGGCCATCTGCGAGCAGATGGAGGACCCGGCCCTGGCCAAAGGGCTGGTGAAACGGGACGTCATCCGCGTCATCACCCCCGGCACGGTCATCGAGAGCAGCATGCTCCAGGACGACAAAAACAACTACATCTGCAGTATATACTTGGAAGGGGACAAGGCCGGCATCTGTTTTGCCGACGTTTCCACCGGCCAGACCTATGCCACCCAGCTGGGCGGCGCATCGGTGAGCGGCCAGATCATCACTGAACTCTGCCGCTATACCCCCAGCGAGGTGCTTTTCAACGAGGCGACCCTCTCCTTGAAGGAAGTCACCGCCTACATCAAACAGCACATGGCCTGCACGGTGGAACTGATGGAAAACGAGGCTTATGCCGGCGCCCAGGATACGCTTCAGGCCCAGTTCGGCGATGAGGGCTGGCCTTCCGGCGGCCTTGCGCAGGACGGCCCTGCCGGGCTTGCAGTGGCGGGCCTGCTGGCCTATCTGGGCCGCACCCAGAAGCACGGTGTGGAGCGGCTCAAGACCGTCGTCAGCTACGCCGAAGCCCAGTACATGCAGCTTTCCCCGGTGACCCGGGCCAACCTGGAACTGACCCAGACCATGCGCGGGAGGGAAAAGCGGGGCACCCTGCTCTGGGTGCTGGACAAGACCCAGACCGCCATGGGCAAGCGTCTGCTTCGCAGCTGGCTGGAGCAGCCGCTGGTCAGCGCGCCGGCCATCAACGACCGGCTGGACTGCGTGCAGGCCCTGTTTGGCGACAGCGTGCAGCGGGCCGAGGTCATCGAGACCCTGAGCCATATCTTTGACATGGAGCGCTTGATGACCCGCACGGTCTACGGCAGCGCCACCCCCAAAGAGGTCTACGCGCTGGCTGCCACCTGCGCCCAGCTGCCCCGGCTTCGTCAGCTGGCCGAGGGGCTTGGCTGCCCGCAGCTCAAGGCGGTGGCGGTGCAGATCGACCCGCTCACCGACATCCATGACCGCATCGTGGCGGCCATTGATGAGGAGGCCCCCTCCACCTTGAAAGACGGCGGCGTCATCCGCGAGGGTTTCTCGCCGGAGGTGGACGAACTGCGGGACATCGTCCACGGCGGCAGGGGCTTTTTGTCCCAGATGGAGGCAAAGCTCAAGGAAGAGACCGGCATCCGCACCTTAAAGGTGGGCTTCAACCGGGTGTTCGGTTACTACATCGAGGTCAGCAAGTCCTTCACCGGACAGGTGCCCGCGAACTTCGTGCGCAAGCAGACGCTGGCAAACGCCGAGCGCTACATCACCGAGGACCTGAAAAACCTCGAAAACAAAATTCTGGGCGCCAGCGAGCGTCTGCTGGCGCTGGAGCGCAAGCTGTTCGAGGAGCTGCTGTTTGACCTCTCCGCTCAGCTCAGCCGCATCCAGTCCACCGCGGCTGCGGTGGCAAAGCTGGATGTGCTCACCGCGCTGGCGCAGGTGGCGGCGGACAACAACTACGTCCGCCCCACGGTGGAGGAGGGCAGCGAACTGCTCATCCGAGAGGGACGTCACCCGGTCATCGAGCGGATGCTCAAAGGCAGCCTCTTTGTGCCCAACGACACCACGCTGGACTGCGGCGAAAACAACCTGCTCATCATCACCGGCCCCAACATGGCGGGCAAATCCACCTACATGCGCCAGAACGCGCTGATTGCGCTGATGGCCCAGATCGGCAGCTTCGTGCCCGCGAAGGAATGCCGCGTGGGCGTGGTGGACGCCATCTTCACCCGCGTGGGCGCTTCCGACGACCTGGCCGCGGGCCAGTCCACCTTCATGGTGGAGATGACCGAGGTGGCCCAGATTTTGGAATATGCCACCCGCAAGAGCCTGGTGATTTTGGACGAGATCGGCCGGGGCACCTCCACTTTCGACGGCATGAGCATTGCGCGGGCGGTGGTGGAGCACATCGCCGGCAAGATCGGCTGCAAGACCCTGTTCGCCACCCATTACCACGAGCTCACCGAGCTGGAAGAACAACTGCCCGGCGTCAAGAACTACAACATCGCCGTGAAAAAGCGGGGCGATGACATCACCTTCCTGCGGCGCATCGTCCGCGGCCCCGCCGACGACAGCTACGGCATCCAGGTGGCAAAGCTGGCCGGCCTGCCTGACGAGGTCACCGAGCGGGCCAAGCAGGTGCTCAAGACGCTGGATGCCGCCAGCCAGAGCAATAAGCGGGTCACCCAGCTGGACTTTGAGGCGCTGGAGGCGATGAACAGCCCTGCGGTGCCCAGCGAAATGATGGACAAGCTGAACGCGCTGGACGTGGAGACGCTGACCCCCATCGAGGCGCTGAATTTCCTCTATGAACTGAAAAAGACCCTCGGCAACTGATTTTACTTAGGAAAGGGGAGACGGACCCATGGCCGTGATCCATGTGCTGGACAAGCACACCGCGGAGCTCATCGCCGCCGGCGAGGTGGTGGAGCGCCCCGCATCTGTGGTGAAGGAACTGCTGGAAAACGCCATCGACGCAGGCGCCACCCAGGTGAGCGTGGCCATTGAAAAGGGAGGAGTTTCCCTCATCCAGGTCACCGACAACGGCAGCGGCATCGAGGCGGAGTACATCTCCACCGCCTTCATCCGCCACGCCACCAGCAAAATTTCCTGCGAGCAGGACCTGGAAAGCATCCACACCCTGGGCTTCCGGGGCGAGGCCCTGGCCTCCATTGCCAGCGTGGCGCGCGTGGAGGTGCTCACCCGCACCGAACCGGATGAATTCGCCTGCTGCTACCGCATCGAAGGCGGCGAGGAACTGGGCATGGAGCCAGGCGCGCGCCCGGTGGGCACCACCATCACCGTGCGGGATCTGTTCTACAACACGCCCGCTCGGATGAAGTTTTTGAAAAAGGACGCCAGCGAAGGCGCGTTCGTGGGCGAGACGGTCATCCGCGCCGCCCTTTCCCACCCGGAAGTTTCTGTTTCTTTTTCGCGTGAAGGGAAAAAACTTTACAAAACGCCGGGAGATGGAAACCTCAAGAGCGCGGTCTACGCTGTGCTTGGCCGGGACTTTGCAAAGGACCTTCTGCCGGTGCAGGAGGAAAGCGGCGGCTACCGGGTGTCCGGCCTTGTCACGCCGCCCCGCGCCTGCCGGGCCAGCCGCGGCATGCAGTTCTTCTTCATCAACGGGCGCTTCGTCAAGAACCGCACCATGATGGCCGCGCTGGAAAACGCCTATCGGGGAACCCTGATGCAGGGCAAGTTCCCCGGCTGTGTGCTGGCGCTGGAAATGCCTGCCCGGCTGGTGGACGTGAATGTGCATCCCGCAAAAACCGAGGTGCGCTTCTCCCGCGAAAGCGACGTGTTCGACGCGGTCTACCGCGCGGTGAAGTCGGCGCTGGCCCAGCCGGGCAGCGGGGAACAGCACTTCACTTTTGCAAAACAGCCAGAATTGGAAGAGCCGGCACAGAAGGTGGAACAGCTGGACCTTTCCACGCCTGTAAAGCAGCCGACACTTACACGCACTGCGCCGCCGGTCACCACTGCTACAAGGCCGGCAGCCACAGTGTCCGGGCTTGACGGATGGGGCGGCGGATCCGCTTCGCAGCGCCCCGCGCCCACTGTGCGGCCGGCGTTTACCGCTTCCCCGGTGCAGCAGGGCTCTCTGCGCTCGGAGCCTTTGCCTTTGGGCCCCGCGCCCTCTTTGCAGCCCGCGCCGCGGCCCGCGGAGCCTGCGCCGCTGCGCCCTGAGCCTGCCCAAGAGCAGCTGCAGGCGGATCCTGCCGGGCTGCAGGCCGCGCCCTCCCCGCAGGAGGAGCCTCTGGAATACATTGGCGAAGCGTTCAGAACCTACATCATCGCCCAGCGGGGGGATGCGCTCTGCCTCATTGACAAGCACGCCGCCCACGAGCGCATCCTGTACGAGCAGCTGGCCGCCGGTTACGGCGCGGCCAGCAGCCAGCTTCTGCTGGCCCCGGTCACGGTGAATCTTTCCGCCCCGGAAAAGGCGGCGCTTTTGGAAAACGCCGCCCTTTTGAACGACGCGGGCGTGCAGGTGGACGACTTCGGCGGCAACACCATGCTGGTGCGGGCAGTGCCGGCGGATGTGCCGGTCGCCGACGTGGAAGGCCTTCTGTGTGAACTGGCGGACCGCCTTGCCCAGGGCAGCCGGGAGACGGTGAGCGAAAAGACCCAGTGGGTGATGCACTCCATCGCCTGCAAGGCCGCCATCAAGGCGGGGGATAAGTCCGACCGGCGGGAGCTGATGACCCTGGCCCAGGACATTCTGAACGGAAAGGTGCCGCCTTTCTGCCCCCACGGCCGGCCGGTGGTGCTGAAACTTACCAAAAAGGAGCTGGAAAAGCAGTTTGGCCGATTGGGATAAGATGCCTGTGGTGGCCGTGGGCGGCCCCACCGCCAGCGGAAAGACCGCTTTTTCGGTCCAGCTGGCAAAACGCCTTGAAGGGGAGGTCGTCTGCGCCGATTCCATGCAGATCTACAAAGGGCTGGACGTGGGCACCGCCAAGGCGACCAAAGAAGAGATGCAGGGCGTGCCCCATCACCTGATGGATTTTCTGCCGCCGGAAGAGACGTTCAGTGTGGCGGATTTTGTGGAAGCGGCGAACCGGGAGGTGCGGGCCATCTGCGCCCGTGGCAGGCTGCCCATCCTGGTGGGCGGCACCGGCCTTTACATCGAAAGCTTTTTGAACGGCGTGCGCTTTGCCCGGCAGAAGGCGGACCCCGCGCTTCGGGAAAAGCTGGAGCGGGAGGCCGCGGCCCTCGGGCCGCAGGCCATGCACCAAACACTGGCGGACGTGGACCCGGACTACGCCGCCACGGTGCATCCCAACAATGTGGGCAGGGTGGTGCGCGCGCTGGAACTCTATTATTCCACCGGCAAGACCATGAGCCGGCAGCGGGCGGAGTCGCTGCCCGAAACGCCGCCGTTCGATTCGCTGATGTTCTGCCTTGCGCCTTCGGACCGCGCGCAGCTCTACCAGCGCATCGACGCCCGGGTGGACCGCATGCTGGAAGCGGGGCTTTTGGAAGAAGCGAAACTGGTGTTCGAGAACCGCGGGCGCTACCGCACGGCGGCCCAGGCCATCGGCTATAAGGAGTTTTTCCCTTATTTCGAGGGAACGGCGGACCTTGCCGCCTGCGCGGACAAACTCAAGCAGGCCAGCCGCAACTACGCCAAGCGCCAACTGACCTGGTTCCGGCGGATGCCGAACGTTGTGTGGCTGGACCCCGGCGACGAACGGCTGGTGCGGCGCGCGGAGCAGATGGTGCGCGAACATTTCGGTTTATGAGCGGCGCTGCCGCAAAGAGGGGAAGGGGGAGAAGGACATGAGAGGCTCGATCATCAAATACGGCGTCATCGCCGCGCTGGGCCTTGCCGCGGCCTATCTGGCAGTGCAGATCTTCACGGTGCTGGACCGGCCTTACCGCACCGAAACGGCCATCCTTTACGATATGTCCGACAGCCTTTCCTGCGGCGGGTATCTCGTCTTTGAGCAGTCGGAGGTGCCCGGCGAGGGGCAGATGGGGTATCTCGTTGAAAGCGGCGAGCGTGTGGCAATGGGCACCCAGGTGGCGGAGATCTATTCCGACCCCAGCCAGGCCCGCGCCCGCGCCGCCCTCACCGAACTGGACGCCCAGCTGGAACTGCTGGAGCGCAGCGAAAACACCGTGGGGACCGACGTGGATGTCCTGCTGACCCAGCGCCAGTCGGCGCTGTACGACCTGCTGGACGGCCTGGACCGGCAGAATTACGAGGAGATCTCATCCAAAAGCAATGAGTACCTTCTGGCGTTGAACCGGCTCCAGATCACCACCGGCGCGATCCGGGATTTTTCCGGCGCGAAGGAACTGATCGCCCAGGAACAGGCGGTGCAGCAGGCAAACCTCGGCAGCCCGGCGGCGGTCACCGTTTCCACCGGCGGCTACTTTGTGGCGGCGGATGCGGCCCAGATGCTGCTGTACAGCAAAGACGAACTGGACAACATGTCCGCCGCGGAGATGGCCGACGCCCTGCAGCAGGGCGCAGGCGTGGGTGAAGTTTCCGGCGCGGGCAAACTGGTCACCGATTATAAATGGTACTTCTACGGCGTGTGCACCGCGGAGGAGAGTGAAAAATTCGAGGGCGTTGCCAGTGTAGACATCAGCTTCCCCGGCGCGGCGGAAAAGGTCCTGCCCGCCACGGTGGAGAGCGTCACGGTGGATGAGGGCTCCGGCCTTGCAAAATTCGTTCTCAGCTGTGAATATGTGGGCGCGGACGTGCTGAGCCTTGCAGCGGCCACCGCCCGCATCGACTTTGAGTCCTTCAAGGGCGTGCGGGTCAGCGCCAAGGCGCTGAACATCGTGGACGGCGAAAAGGGCGTCTATGTGAAATACGGCAATCTGGCGCGCTTCCGCAAGATCACCGTGCTTTACCAGAATGACGAGTACATCCTTGTGCCGGAAGGCGGCAAGGTGGGCGCCGAAAACGAGGTGCGCCTGTTCGACGAGGTCATCGTGGAGGGCACCGACCTCTACGACGGGAAAATCCTGTGAATATAAGGCAATGTTGTGTTTCTTTGTTGACAGAAACACTAAAAATAGCGATAATATATACTAACTGGTGATATGTTTTTGAATGAAGCGTTCATCATTTTCGGAAGGAGATACGGAACGATGCTCGACGGGCTTAAAAGATTTCTTGGTGTGAACGAAGAGGACGACGGTTATTACGACGACAACGAAGACATGTTCCCCCAGCGCAGCGCTGCGGATGACGACGGCTATCAGCCCGAACCCACCGGCAAGCGGAACAAGGTGGTCAACATCAACGCCACCACCCAGCTGCAGGTGGTCCTGGTCAAGCCCGAACGCTTTGACGACGCCAGCACGGTGGCCGACCACCTGAACGCGAAGCGCACTGTGGTGCTGAACCTGGAAGGCACCAACAAGGAAGTCTCCCGCCGTCTGGTGGACTTTTTGTCCGGCGTGGCCTACGCCAACAACGGCCAGATGAAGCGGGTGGCCAACAGCACCTTCATCATCACCCCCTACAATGTTGACATCATGGGGGACCTACTGGATGAGTTAGAAAGCAATGGCGTATTCTTCTGATGAGAGGCAGCGGGGTTATATCCCGCCGCAGAACGATCAGGAGCGCCTTGTCATGCGCCGCGCCCAGGACCTCTGCCGCATCGCAGAGAACCGGGGCGTGGCCCGTTACAGCGGCTTTCTGTCGGATCGGGAGCAAAGTCTGGCCAAGGCCGCGATGAACCAGGCCGGCTGCGCCTGGGCCGCCTTCGAGGGCGGCTATCCTGCAGCTGAGCGCAAACTGCTGTGCCTCGAACCGGCGGGCGCCTCGGGCGGACCGCCGATTTGTTGCGTTTTGATCCGTTGCGCAGGCGCGGGCCCCGGCGCGCCCGCCCACAAGGACTACCTGGGCTCTGTTCTGGGCCTCGGCCTTGAGCGGGAGTGCGTGGGCGACATCCTGCCGGACCCTGACGCGCCCGGCACCGCGTATGCCTTTGTGCTGGAGCGGGTGGCGCCGCTCATCTGCGATGAACTCACCAGCGTGGGCCGCTGGCCGGCCCGGGCCGAGCGATTTGACGGGCAGCTGCCGGTGCAGCCTGCCCGGCGGGCGAGCAAAACCGCCACCGTCCCCTCCCTGCGGGCGGACGCGGTGCTGGCGGCCATGCTCCGTTGCAGCCGCGGCCAGGCGGAGGCTCTTGTGCGGGGCGGCAGGCTGGAGATAAACCACGTCCCCGTGACCAGCGCCCATGCGGCTGTGTATGAAGGCGATGTGTTCACCGTGCGGGGCGTGGGCCGCTTCAAGCTGGAGGCCCTGGGCGGCAAGAGCCGCAAAGACCGGTTGTTTATTCAATATTTCCAATACTGACGGCACTGTGCCGCCACTTTCGCCGAAAGGAATGATCTGAATGATTTCACCCCAGGAGATCCGCACCGTCACCTTCGACAAGGTCATGCGCGGCTACCGCCCCGAAGACGTGGACGCGCTGCTGCAGCAGCTGGCCCAGCAGATGGAGCAGCTGCAGGCGGAAAAAGAGAGCGCCGAGAAAAAACTGTATATCCTGGCCCAGAAGGTGGAGGAGTACCGCAAGGATGAGGATAACCTCAAGACCGCGCTGCTCAACGCCCAGCGCATGGGCGAGAACGTCATAAAGGAAGCCAAGCAGAAAGCCGAGTCCATTCTGCGGGAAGCGGGCATCAAGTCCGAGGATATCACCCGCGCCGCCCTGGAGCAGGTGAGCGAAGAACAGCTGGAGCTGGAGCGCGTCAAGGCGGAAGTGGCGCAGTTTAAAAACAGTGTGCTGAGCCTCTACAAGCAGCACATCGAGTCTCTGAGCACTTTGCCCGGCGACGAGCCGGAGGAGGCGGAAGAGGAGGCCCCCGCCCCCGTGGAGGAAACGGTGGAGCCCGAACCCGCGGCTGAGCCTGAAGAACCGGAGACCCCCGCGGAGGCCGAGTCCTTTGGCCAAACCTTCGATGCCGTGCCGGAACCGGACGACCCCATCAGCCGCTTCCCGGACCTGAGCGCTTTGTATGGCATGCAGGCTCAGGAGGAAGCGCCCGCCGCAGGGGAGCCGGAGGAGGAGCCCACCCGGACCTTTGTGCCCGGCCAGAACCGTCCCGCCGCGCCTCAGCCCGAGACCCCGCCCGCTTCGTCGGTGTTCGAAGGCTTCGAGGGCATCAAATTCAGCGATTGATCCCCCAGCGCGCGAAAAACGCGCAGCTCATTTGAGGAATAGGAGTGTAGTTACCAGTGCCACAGGATTACAACAGCACGATCAACCTGCCCAAAACTTTGTTTGACATGCGGGCAGGCCTGCCCAAGAAAGAGCCGGAGATGCTCAAGGAGTGGAATGCGGATCATCTTTATGAAGAACTGATGAAGCACAACGAGGGCAAGCCCCGCTATGTGCTGCACGACGGCCCTCCCTACGCCAACGGCAACATCCACATGGGCACCGCGCTGAACAAGATCATCAAGGACATCATCGTCCGCTACAAGAACATGACCGGCTTCCAGGCCCCCTATGTGCCCGGTTATGACACCCATGGCCTGCCCATCGAGCTGAAGGCCATGAAGCAGCTGGTGGGGAAAGGCGAGATCTCCAAGCTGGAGCTGCGCAAGGTCTGCCACGAATTTGCCACCGAGCACATCGACATCATGGGCGAGCAGTTCCAGCGCCTGGGCGTTATCGGCGATTTCAAAAATCCTTATCTGACCCTCAAGCCCGAGTTTGAGGCCCGCCAGATCGAGATCTTTGGCGAGATGGCCAAGAAGGGCTACATCTACAAGGGCCTCAAGGCCGTGTACTGGTGCCCCGAAGACCGCACTGCGCTGGCCGAGGCGGAGATCGAGTACGGCGAGGACGAGTGTGATTCCATCTACGTCCGCTTCAATGTCACCGACGACCCGAACGGCATCCTGGCCGGACGCGGCATCCCCATGGACAAGGCCTGGTTCGTCATCTGGACCACCACCACCTGGACCCTGCCCGCCAACGTCGCCATCTGCCTGAACCCCGACTATGACTATGTCTTCGTCAAGGTGGGGGAGGATTACCTGGTGATGGCCGAGGCCCTGGTGGAAAGCACCATGCAGGCCTGCAGGATCGACAGCTACGAGATCGTGGGCGAGCCCATCAGGGGCAGCGAGCTGGAGCTGATGCAGGTACAGCATCCCTTCCTGGAGCGCAAGAGCCTTGTCATCCTGGGCGACCATGTCACGCTGGAAAGCGGCACCGGCTGCGTGCACACCGCTCCAGGCCACGGCGTGGAGGACTTTGAGGTCTGCACCAGGCATTATCCTCAGGTGCCGGTGATCGTGCCGGTGGACGACGGCGGCTTCCTCACCGCCGAGGCCGGCCCCTTCAGCGGCCTGAAGGTCTGGGACGCCAACAAGGCCATCCTGAAGCACATCCAGGCCAGCGGCCACCTGCTGGGCGTCCAGCACATGACCCACCAGTATCCTCACTGCTGGCGCTGCCACAGCCCCATCATCTTCCGTGCCACCAAGCAGTGGTTCTGCTCCATCGACGCATTCAAAGAGGACGTCTACAAGGCCATCGACCAGGTGCAGTGGTTCCCCGGCTGGGGCCACGACCGCATGATGGGCATGGTGCGCGACCGCAGTGACTGGTGCATCAGCCGCCAGCGCACCTGGGGCGTGCCCATCCCGGCGTTTTACTGCAAAAAGTGCGGCAAGTATCACATCACCGACGAGACCATCAAGGCGGTGAGCGATCTGTTCCGCCGCGAAGGCAGCGACGCCTGGTACAAGTATGAGGCCGGCGAGATTTTGCCCGCCGGTTACACCTGCGAGTGCGGCGGCACCGAGTTTGAGAAGGACAAGGACATCATGGACGTCTGGTTCGACTCCGGCTCCACTCACGTGGCGGTGCTGGAGGAACGCCCGGAGCTGCACTGGCCCGCCGATCTGTACATGGAGGGCGGCGACCAGTTCCGCGGCTGGTTCCAGTCCAGCCTGCTCACCAGCGTTGCCACCCGGGGCGTTGCGCCCTACAAGAACGTGCTGTGCCACGGCTGGGTGGTGGACGGCGAAGGCAAGCAGATGCACAAGTCCGCCGGCAACGGCGTGGAGCCCAGCGAGATCATCAAAGACTTCGGCGCCGACATCGTCCGCCTGTGGGTGGCTTCCAGCGACTACACCGTGGACGTGCGCATCAGCAAAGAGATCATCAAACAGCTGAGCGAGGCTTACCGCAAGATCCGCAACACCGCCCGATTCATCCTGGGCAACCTGAACGGCTTTGACCCCCGCACCGACCTGGTGGCGGACGATGCGCTCACCGAGCTGGACCTGTGGGCGCTGGACCGTCTGGACCAGCTGAACAAGGCCGCCCGCGACGGCTACGACAGCTTTGACTTCCACAAGGTCTACCACGCGGTCTACAACTTCTGCGTGGTGGATATGTCCAACTTCTACCTGGACGTGGCCAAAGACCGGCTGTACTGCAGCAAGGCGGACGCTCCCGCCCGCCGCGCGGCGCAGACCGCCATGTTCCGCATTCTGGTGGACCTGACCAAGATCATCGCTCCCATCCTGACCTTCACCAGCCAGGAGATCTGGAGCTTTGTGCCGGACTTCGACGGCAAGCAGAAGTATGTGGCCTTTGAGGACATGGCTGCTGCCGGCGTCTGGGCCCAGAGTGAAGAGTTCCGCGCCAAGTGGGCTCACATCATCGCCGTGCGCGATGACGTGAAGAAGGTACTGGAGCAGGCCCGTGCCGAAAAGGCCATCGGCTCTTCTCTGGAAGCCAAAGTCACCCTGTACTGCGCGCCCGAGATGGCCGCGTTCATCGCCACCATCCCTGTTGAACAGTGGGAGGATCTGATGATCGTGTCCCAGCTGGAAGTTGTGGAAGGCGAGGGCGGCGCCCACGGCGAAGTGGAAGGCCTGGGCGTCTCGGTGCAGCATGCCGAAGGCGAGAAGTGCCAGCGCTGCTGGAAGTACACCGCCGATGTGGGC
>DWXV01000032.1 GCA_019119025.1 Candidatus Allofournierella excrementigallinarum | reverse complement strand
GTCCCTCCTAAAGGTTGTTTTTACTCATTATAACTTCAAAATGGGGTTTTAACAAGCAACTCGCTGTTGCTGCGGAATAGTGGGCTGCTGTCTATCAATTCTTATGTGTTACTTTATGGCACATGAGCATTCTGGCCGGGCGTGAAGTACTTTCAGGGCGACCGCAGCCCCAACGACGCCCAGCGCCGCGCCGAGGGCTGCAGCACCGCCTGGCTGCACCACAAGGGCCGCAACCGCCACCATCTGGAATACTGGATCGACTATGATCCGGCGGGCACCGGCAGCCTCATCGGCAACGAGATGCCGGTGAAGTATGTGGCGGAGATGTTCTGTGACCGGCTGGCCGCCAGCCGGGTGTACCTGAAAGAGGCCTACACCGATTCCTCCGCCTGGGAGTACTACCAGCACGGGCGGGACCACTACATCCTCCACCCGAACACCCGCGCCCTGCTGGAAAGGATGCTGCTTCTGGTGCGCAACGAAGGCGAAGACAAGGCTTTTGCCATCATTCGCCGGGAGATACTTGGCCGCTGAAACGAGCAAAAAAGCCCGCTCCGGTTCTGCCCGGGGCGGGCTTTGCTTTGTATTAAACGGTGGCCGGCTGGGCGGGGGCTTCGGCCTGGGGGGCCGGGGCCCCGGCGGGGCCTGCCTCTTTGGCGGGGGCGGGCCCTTCGGCGGGGGCTTCCGGCGCGGGCTTTTTGGCGGCCGGCTTTTTCGCCGGGGCCTTCTCCGCCGGGGCGGCGGGGGCCTCGGGAGCGTCAGGAACCGCCGGGGCGGCGGGGGCCTTGGGAACAGCCGGGGCCTCAGGCCCGCTCACCGGCGCGGGCTTTTTGGCGGCGCGCCGGGCGGCGGGTTTTTTGGCGGCGGGGCGGCGGCCCTCCTCCAGGGTGCAGTAGCTCTCCAGCAGCTGCTTGTAGAAGTCCACCGCCGGGGGCAGCGCCAGCACCGACAGGTTCTCCGCCGCGGCGTGGATGCTGGCGTGCTGCTGGTGGTTGATCTCCAGCGGGGCAAAGCGCAGGGCGTTGTCGGTGACTTCCTTATAGAAGCGGGCGTCGGTGCCGCCGGTCATGATGTAGGGGCAGACGCCGTAGCCGGGGTAGACCCTGGCCATCGTCTCTTCCAGCAGCTTGAAGGGGGCGGCGTGATAGTCCGCCACGGGGGGCACCGCGTCCTGATAGATGACCTCGGCCTCCACGCCGTACTTCTTCGCCAGCTTTTCCAGAATGGCGATGCTCTCGCCGGTGGGCTGGTGGGGGATGCAGCGCATGTTGGCGGTGACATAGGCCTCCTGGGGCAGCACGTTCAGCCCGTCGGAGCCTTTGGCGGTGGTGAAGGCGCAGGTGGTGCGCATCATCGCGCCCGCCAGGTGGTTCACCCGGGGCAGCACAAAGCACAAAAGCGGCTCAAACAGCCACAGGTTGCCCAGCACCAGCCGCA
Source organism: Candidatus Allofournierella excrementigallinarum (assembly GCA_019119025.1). Lineage (GTDB taxonomy): Bacteria > Bacillota > Clostridia > Oscillospirales > Ruminococcaceae > Allofournierella_A > Allofournierella_A excrementigallinarum. The sequence continues at coordinate 20,170 of DWXV01000032.1, read as the reverse complement.
TGCCGAACTTCATGTTGGGGGCCATGCGGCGGAACATCTCCCGCAGCGTGGGTGAAAAGCGCGCGCGGAAGGGGTTGCGCTTTTCCACCCGGCACATCAGCTTTGCCAGCCGCACCAGGGCGGTGTTGCGGCCCGGGGCGCTGGCGTGGCCGCCGTCGTCCTTGGCCACCAGCTTCACGTCGGCGTAGCCTTTTTCCACCACGCCCACCATGCCGTAGCGCCCGCGCACCCCGGCCATGGGGCCTTCCATGATCATGCCGCCCTCGTCCAGCAGCAGGCCCAGGTGCACGCCGTGCTCCTTGAGCCAGGCGGCGGTGGCGGGGGCGCCGTCGCCGCTCCATTCCTCGGTGCAGCTGGAGGCAATGTACACGTCGCACTCCGGCTTCCAGCCGGCTGCCAGCAGCTCTTCCACCGACTGCATGATGCAGTAAAGGCTGCCTTTGGTGTCCACCGTGCCGCGGCCCCACACCGCGCCGTCGGCAATGTCGCCGGAGAAGGGCCCGTGGGGCCACTCGCCCTCGGCGGCCACCACGTCCTGATGGCTCATCAGCAGGATGGGGGGCTTGTGGCCGGGGGCGGCGCCGGTGATTTTGTAGAGCAGGCTTTTGTCCAGCTCAATGATCTCGGCGGTGCGGTGCAGCTTGGGGAAGGTGCGCCGCAGCACCTTGTGGAAGGCGGCGAACTTGCGCCGGTCCGTCTGCCCCCGGAAGGACACCGTCTCGCAGCGCACAAGGCCGGCAAGGCCCTCGGCGTATTTCTGCGCCCGGGCCATGTCCGCCTCGGGGAACTGCGCCTTCACCGCGCCGGTGGGCTTCATCCGCGCCGCGCGCACCGCCGCCGCGGCGACGAGCGCCAGCACCAGCAGCGCAAGGGCGCACAGGCCCCACAGCAACCACACAAAACTCATAATGAAATGCCTCCTCGAAGGGCGCGCAAAACGGGCCGCGCCCCGTGATGTCCATATAAATTCAGTATAACATATCAAAAGCCGGCGGGCCACCCCCTTTGCCCGCCGCTGCAAAATTTTCCCGGCGGGCCCGCGCACCTATTGACAAACGCGGGCGGCTGAAGTATCGTGATAATGCAGTGGAGGCCTTTCGTGCGCAGGATGCGCCGAAGGCCGCCGCTTTTCTTGATTTTGGAGGGTGGGCAATGAGCAACAACATCACCGGAGGGGTCATCTGGAAGCAGATCCTGCTGTTCTTCTTCCCCATCTGGTTCGGGACGTTTTTCCAGCAGCTCTACAACACCGCCGACGCGGTGATCGTGGGCAACTTTGTGGGCAAGGGGGCCCTGGCGGCGGTGGGCACCACGGCGGTGGTGCAGAACCTGCTGGTGGGCTTCTTCGTGGGCGTGGCCAGCGGCGCGTCGGTGGTCATCAGCCAGTACTACGGCGCAAGAAAGGGCGCCCAGGTGCAGCGGGCGGTGCACACCGCCATGGCCATGGCTCTGCTGGGCGGCGTGGGCATCATGCTGCTCGGCCTTGCCGCCAGCCGCTGGGCCCTTTCGGTCATGAACACCCCGGCGGACGTGATGGAGGACGCGGTGCTCTATCTGCGCATCTGCTTTCTGGGCATGGTGCCCAGCCTCATTTACAACATGGGCACCGGCATCCTGCGGGCGGTGGGCGACTCCAAGCGCCCGCTCTACTTCCTCATCTGCGCCAGCCTCACCAACATCGTGCTGGACGTGGTGCTGGTGGCCCTGCTGGGCATGGGCGTGGCCGGTGCGGCGCTGGCCACGGTGGCCAGCCAGTGCGTGGCGGCGGGCATGACGGTGATGAGCCTTTCCCACACCACCGCCTGCTACCGTTTTGTGCCCGCCTATCTGCGGCTGGACAAGGACATGGTGGAAAAGATCGTGCGCATCGGCCTGCCCGCGGGGCTGCAGTCGGTGATGTACTCTTTGTCCAACAGCGTGGTGCAGGCCTCCATCAACAGCTTCGGCACCGACGTGGTGGCCGCCTACACCGCCTACGGCAAGATCGACAGCATCTTCTGGATGACCATGAACTCCTTCGGCCTGTCCATCACCACCTTTGTGGGGCAGAATTTCGGCGCGGGCGAGTACGGCCGGGTAAAGAAGGGGGTGCGCCAGTGCGTCCTGATGGCCTTCATCGCCACCGGCGCGCTGATGGCCGTCGCCCTGGTCTTCGGCAGCGTTTTGTTCCGCCTCTTCGTGCAGGACGCGCCGGTCATCCGGCAGGGCGTGGAGATCCTGCGCTATGTGGCGCCCTTCTGGCCCACCTATGTGCTCATCGAGATCCTCAGCGGCGCGGTTCGTGGCGCGGGCGACTCTCTCATCCCCATGATCATGACCAGCATCGGCGTGTGCGTCACCCGTATCCTCTGGGTGCTCACCGTGGTGGCCGCTGTCTGGCCCACCCTCATCGGCGCGCTGGCCTGCTACCCCGTCAGCTGGTCCCTCACCAGCCTGTTCTTCCTGGCCTACTACCTCCAGGGCGGCTGGCTGCGCCGGTGCATCCGCACCAAGGAGGCGGCGGTGGGCGAACAGCCCGCCTGAAAAAGCAAAGGGCGGCGGCGAAACGGCCCTGCCGGAAAAAGACGATGAACAAAAAGAACCGCCGCTTCCAGCCGGTCATTGGCTGGAAGCGGCGGCGTTTTTGTGATGGACGCTTAAAAGGACCCTGCAAGCTCCAGCCCGGTCTCGGCCTCAAAGGCGTCCGCCCATTCTTTGTCGCGGTAGAAAACGATGCACTCCTGGTATCCGTCCCCGGTAAAAAACAGCTGTTTGCCGGTTTTGTGCTTTTGAAGGATCCTGTTCAGCTGGTTTGCGACGCACAGGTCAAACCAGTCGTTTTGCATCTCTGCTTCCAGCGTGTATTCCTCGCCCTGCCATGCAAAGGTCACCGTCCGTTTGCCGGTCCCGGTTTCCCAGTCCACCCGGCTGGTGTCCTCCCGGATGTTCTCAAAGGCGAGTTCCTCCGGGGCCAGGGCGGAAACGCCGGCCAAAAAACGGGCGTACATCCCGCCCACGTCCGAGACCTCCATATCAAAGGCGTACACGCCGTTTTGGGAAGGCGCCCACGCCATGGCGTCAGGGTCGTATCCGCCCTCCCCCAGCGCCGTCAGCAGAGCGGCGCCCTTGCTGAGCGACACCTCCGGCGGCAGAGTGCGGAAGCTTTCTTCCAGCGTTTCGGTCAACTGCGGGCTCGCCCCCTGTATGCCGTACCGGCTGAAAACCTCCGCGAACGCGGCAAAGGTCTCCGGCGTCTTCGCGCCCGCGCCCGCGCCGCTTTCGGCTCCGCAGCCGCCGAAACAGAACGGCAGCAGCAGGAGCAGGGATAAAACCTTTTTCACGGGGACGCGCCTCCTTTTTGTCTTGGGGAAAAGCTCTTTTTGTCAATTATACGCCGCTTTCCGCGGGAATGGAAGGGGGGCGGCCTTGTGGTGGTATCGCACCGTGCGCGGTAACCGCCAGGCGCTTTAGCCGGGGTGGCATCAGAAAACGGCGGGTCTGCCAGTTTCTGATGCCACCCCGGCTTTTTGGGGCGTTTGTGTTTTACGCTGGAGATATGCGTTGTTCTGTCAGAAAAGTTATTTGCCTGCCGCTCATTTAAAAATTGATGTAGTGCACAAAAATCAGGGAAAGACATTTGCAAAAACACCGAGTCATCCGGTCCAATGATGAAAATACTCCCCAAACAGAGCGCGCGGGATTGTGTAAATTGTATAATTTTCCCCCAAATCGACCAGAGCTTTGTGCAATTTGACAACAAAATGAGAAATTGGTATAGTGGAAACAGAGAAAGAATGGCACATCATGCCGGGGGACGAGGCATGCCCCCCGGCAAAGCGGACCAGCGGGCAAGGGGGCTAACAGCACAATGCACATCAAAAACAAAGCAAAGACGAGGGTCAGGGCTCTTGCTTTCTATCTACTGCTGGCGGCGGTGATGAGCGTGGGCTGTTTTGCCGAACCATTGAACCGCCTGTTCCCGCTTCCAATGGGCGGCAAAGGGTATGCGGCGATAGTGCTGTTGATTTTTGCCATTCTCAGCTGGTGTTTGCAGCTGGCGCCCATCGCCGTTACTGCACTGGCGGTGGTGGCTCTCGTACCTTTTACCGGGCTGACAGATTTCGCCAGCGCTGTGAAGGCGGGCTTTGGCGACAGCACGTTCACCTTTTTTCTGGGCGTGTTGCTGCTCAGCGCCGCTTTCCAAAAAACGCCCCTCGGCCAGCGGATCGCCCTGGGGATCTTCCGCGTGTTCGGCCGTTCGCCCCGGCGAGTGCTGCTGGGGTTGATGCTGGCGGGAACTCTGCTGGCAATGTGGGTGACTGAGGTGGCGGCTGCGGCCATTCTTTACCCTCTTGCCTTGTCCATTGTAGAGCAAAGCCGCAGCCGGCCAGACGCAGTGCCTTTGGCCCGCACCCTGATGATAGGCGTGGCTTGGGGGCCCGCTTTCGGCGGCGTGGCGACCCCCATCGCCACCGGGGCAAATCTGGTGGCGGTGACGTATCTGGAGCAATACGGGGGCATCACGATCGGTTTTGGAGAATGGATGGCCGTGGGCGTTCCGATCGCGCTCACCCTGCTGGCCGCAGGCTGGCTCCTGCTGGCAAGGGAACTCCCCAAGGATGCGCCGCCGCTGGAATTGACCGGTGAACTGGCCCCCATCAACCGCAGTGAGATGCTTTTGATCGCGGATTTTGCGCTGGCCATTTTTTTATGGATAATGGGGGAGCGGATCGGCCTTTCCAGCCATCACGTTGCGTTGATGGCGGGCCTGCTGCTGTTTTTCCCGGGCATTGAGGTGCTTGACTGGAAAGACGCCGCGCATACGATCAGCTGGGATTCCATCATTTTGGTCTGTGCGGGCATCGTGCTGGGAGATGTGCTGTATCAGAACGGAGTGGCAGAATGGATGGCCGGGCTGCTCTTTGTGCCTGTTCTATTGCGGCAGGGCCTGTTCCTCACAGGCGCCTATATCGTGCTTACGGTGTCGGTGTTGAAGATCCTTTTTAGCAGCAATACGGTGGCAGGCGTGATCCTGGTGCCGATCATGATCACACTCGCCGGCCAGCAGGGGGCCAGCGCCTGGGCCTTTGTTGCGCCCTGTATCTTCTCGTCTGCCCTTGCGTTCATCCTCATCACATCGAGCCCGGTGAACGTGATCCCCTATGCCTCCGGCTGCTTTACGCCCGGTGACATGGCCCGCCGCGGCGTGGTGATGACGTTGTTGGCGGCGGTCATCATTGCATTTTGGCTTTTTGTGCTTCAGGTCTGCTAACGGCCATGTCTCTCAAAAGGGGGCTGTGAAAAACACTTTTGGCGGGCGCGTCGCGCTCCCGCTTCCACGGCTGAGCAACTGCAAAGAAAGGCGGCGCGGATCTTCCGAAAAGGAAGGCCCGCGCCGCTTTAGTGCGCACGAAGGTCAAGTTGGTCCTGCTGTGCCGTGCAGCCGTTTGGAACGGTTTTATTTTATCTTTATGGACAGATATTGCGATACCGTATCCTTGATCGCCTTTTCCACCGGCAGGCGTTCTACGCTGGATGCGCCCACGAACCCCTTGGCGCAGCTGTGATTGATCACAAATTCTGCGTCGGCAGGGGTGGAGATGCTGCCCCCGTGACACAGCGGGATAACTCTGGGATTTTCCGCCAGGGCGGCAGAGAGGATCTCATCGGTCCTTTGGGCGGCAGCCTCCAGTGGCGCCTGCCCCTGCGCGCCCACGTCCCCCCCCGAAGTGAGACCGCAATGAGAGATGATAATGTCCGTTCCCACCTGGGCAAGCTGACGCGCTTCCTGGGGAGAATAGCAATAAGACATGGTGAAAAATCCAAGGCCGGCGGCCTTTTTCAACAAGTCCAATTCCCGCTGGAAGCCGAGTCCTACTGACTCCAGCTCGGCGCGCATTGCGCCCGAGAATTTTGCCACCGTGGGGAAGCTGATCACGCCCGAGTAGCCAAGTTCTCCCAGTTCCATCATGAACTTTTCCAGGTCGCGGGTCACGTCCAGCCCGTAGACGCCAGCCGCCACGGGCGTGCTTTTCACGACAGGCAGGATGTCGTTTTTTCCCATGTCATACATGATTTGGTTGCAGTCGCCCAGCGGAAGATTGCCTGCGATGGCCGGGTGCCCATTCATGCGGAATTTGCCCGAGCTGTAAACAACGATAATATCCGCGCCGCTTTGGTCCTCCAAACGCGCGATTAGCCCGGTGCCTGCACCACACACCAAAATCGGCTCCTTGTTCGCGATTTTTCCATACAGCTTCTCAAGAACCGCTTTACGTTGGAATTTCAGGCTCAACATTAAAACCCTCTCCTTCCTTTAATACTGTGACCGGTTGAGCATGGAAAGGATCTGCCGGACCAATGCGTCGGCAAATTCCCGGTCGTTGATGTGATTGTCATAGCATTTTACCTTCACGTTGGAAGGCATCTTGTATTTCATGGCTTTGATGAAGATATCATCCACTTGCGGATCATAAAAGATCTTTCCTTCCCGGTTTACTTCCGAGAATCCCCGCGTGGGAATACAAACGCAAACATTGCCTCGCGGGTCGGACAACCGTTCCACAAAGATTTCGCCCAGGCGCTTCATCTCCTCGGCGTTCGCCCGCATTTTTACCGACCCAGGGCTGTGGCGATAGAGGGTGCGCTCCTTTTGCCATGGCTGCAAGGTGTCCTCCGGACCAAGATTGATCATTTCCAGTGCGCCAGGCACCACCACATACGGCAGGCCCTTTTCCACCGCAGCGCGCAGCCGGTCGGGGCCGGAGCTATAAATACCGCCCCCCACCTCATCCGCCAACTCACTGGTGGTAATGTCCATCACTGCGCAAAAATAATTTTCTCTGATCAGCTTTTCCATGATGCGCCCGCCGCACACGCCCCGAGAGGTGAACGGGATCACCTCATAGCCCTGGGCTTCCAGCAGCTCCACGCATCGGTCTACACAGGGAGTTGTGACGCCGAAACTGGTCATGGCGACAGCCTTCGCCTTGGTCCTTTCCGGCGCTTCAGTGCGGAGCATCGCGTCCAACACCGCAGCCGCCTGACGGAAGAAAAAGGTGCTCAGAAAGTTCAGGTTTTGCACATCTACAATGGTGTTTAGCATCAGGATATCTTCGCCAAAGGTGTAGGGCAGAACATTCCCGGCAGCGATAGGCGTGATCATGATTTTAGGGACTCCCACCGGAAGTTCGTGCATGCCGGCGCACGCCAGGGTGGCACCGCCGGATCCACCGACGGAGATAAAAGCATCCAGCCGTTTTTCCCGATACAGCCGCCGAACGATCTGCACCAACCCGATCTTGATGTAGCTGGAGGCGTCAGATCGGGTGGCAGAGTTTTGCATGTTCAGAAAGTATTGCCCTGCTACCTCTTTTTGAGTAAAGGTCACGCCCGGCGGGCTTTCGCGGCGCAGACCCACGTCAATGATCATTACCCGATGCCCATACTTTTCGATCTCGTCTTTGAGATAAAACGCCTGTTTGGCTTTTGTGTCCATAGTGGCGCACAAAAGCACCTGCTTTTTACTCATAGTCTTGTTTTCCCCCTTAGATCAAAGAGACCGCGAGGTCTGCCGGCGACCTTTTTTGACCTGATGCACATGGAGCGCACAAAGCATGGCAAACAGAACGAGGCCCACTGCGTCGAACATATATATCGGCACGATAAAACAGATGGCTGCCACCGCAAAACTGATGCGTTCAAGCATGGTCAGCTTGATCATAAAAAATCCCTCACAGGTTATAATGAAGCAAAGCAAGAAACCTGCGGTCATCACGAAAGCCCATATCAGGTCAAAGGCGCTGCCCTGGAGCAGAAGCCCAGGCCGATAGAGGAACATGAATGGCAACACAAACCCGGCTATGCCAAGCTCCAGCGACTGCAAACATGTTTTCATAAAATCTGCCTTCGCAAGACCGGAGGCTACCAGGCAGCCAATGGCGACAGGGGGCGTCAAGGCGGACATCTCCGCAAAGTAGAACACAAAGAAATGCGCCACGATAAGAGGAACGCCCAGCGCCGTGAGGGCAGGAGCTCCCAGAAGAGCCGCCAGTATATATGCGGGGCCGCTGGGCATGCCCATGCCGAACAGCAGACAGGTAAGGGCTACCAGCACCGCCAGGAGGAACAAATTGTCGCCGGCCATCTGCAGAGCGAACTGAGACATTTTACTGGGTAGACCTGTGGCATTGAGGATCTCCACAAGGATGCCGGTGCAAGCACAGACGATAGCGATGCCGGCCACAGACTTCCCGCCGCCGGCCAGACCGTCTAGCAATTTGCGGAAGAAGGTCTGCACAGGTTTTTCCCTCTTCTCTTTGAACTGCCAGATAAAGCCCAGGACCACCAGCAGAATCGTGGAATAGAACAGTGACTTGGCGGTGGAGTAGCCCATGATCATCAACACCATCAACAGCACAATGGGCAGAACAAACACCAAGAGATTGATCAGCGCTTGGCGTGCGTTTGATTTTTGCTCTTCCTTGATTTTCTCATCGTTGATCTTGATGGCACGGATGTAAACGCTCATGGCAATGCCCAGGTAATACAGGAGCGCGGGCGCAAACCCGATGAGCACCACATAGATATAAGGCACCGACAGCCAGGAGGCGATAATAAATGCAGCGGCGTTCATCACAGGAGGCAGGATAGCGCCGCCGGTGGAAGCACATGCCTCTACCGCTGCGGCGAACTCTGCCGGATAGCCCCGCTTTTTCATCAGCGGGATGGAAAATGCACCGGTCATGGCAATATTGGCTGCAACGCTGCCGGAGATGGAACCCACGAGGCCGCTGCTTATCACTGCCACCTGGGCCCCGCCGGAACGGATCTTTCCGCTGGCACCCATGGCGACATCAATGATCATCTGCAACGCGCCGAACGCTTCCAGCAGGCCGGCAAAAATCGAAAACTGCACGATCGTGTTGGCCGAGACGGATGCCAGCATGCCGTAAATACCTGTGAAGTTTGTGGAGGCGTAGGTGATCAGACGGGGGAAAGAAAGACCGCCGTGGTGAAGGAACCCCTGGAAGAGATCGCCAAAATACCCATACAGCAGCGCTATGATCGCCACGATGGGAATGATCTTACCCCACAGGATATAAGTGGCTGTTAGCACAAGGAGGATCACGACCACGCCGGTAAAAACCTTGTCAAAAGGCTGGCCGCCAATGGCAAACTGAAATTCCGTGGCGTGAAAATGGATGTAGACCATATCCACAACAGTCGCCAACGCGAGCCCTAACAGCACAATCGAGCCGATCCTGCGTTTTTTGGTGTCAAAGCGCATGGTCTGCAGGAAGATGATGACCAGCGCAAACATCAAGTGAACGTTGATGTGCTGCTCGGAACCAAATATGGAATACTGTGACGCAACGATGTGATAGATGCTCATCGCCAGCGCGATGATGTAAATGCTCTTAGTCACAATGTCTTGTATTCGCTGGTTTTTGTCCTGCTCCATTTTTTCCTCCCTTCAAAACAAAGGGGGCAAGAGAGCCTGCGCGCTGCGCTTCTCTTGCCCCCATACGCATCGCACTGCTGACGTTCGTGTTATGTGGCGGAGCAAAAACGTCACATGCGTCCGCTATTATCCCCCATAAACCGTGAACCGGTCCTCCCAAAGACCGTATTCCTCCAAAGCTTTGGCGGCGCCAGGATGGAAGGGGATGTTCTCGGCACACACCGTCACCGCGTAGTTTTCAAACCCCTCAAAATACGAGCTGATGCCTACCAGTTCCTCTTGGTTATCCAGAACGCACTTGACGTATTCGTATACCACGTCTTCCGGAATGGATGCATTGAAGATAACAACACCAGAGTTGGCCGGCGCGTAAATTACTTCGCCTTCGGGGATCGTGGCGTTGTTCGTATGGTCCAGCGTCGCAATGCCAACGCCACCACCGGTTGCCTCGTAGATATTGTTCAGGGCACCCTCATCCATGGACAGGCAGCGAACACCGCGCACAGCCTCGATTTCGATGATGCCGCTGATCGGCTGACCGTTCGCATAAGAGCCCATGAATGCGTCGATGCGGCCATCTTTTAGGGCGGTGCAACCTTCTGACCAGGTAAAGTATTCAATGGTCACTTCATCGGTAAGGCCTAACTCATCCAGCCAGAGATAGCCCACACTCGCCGAACTGGAAGCTGCGGGCGGGAAACCAATGGTTTTGCCCTTCAGGTCTTCGTAGGTTTGAATCGGAGAATCTTCCAGAACGATCACCGGAAGCGCCCAGGTGCAAAAGCCAAAGGCTTGCAGAACGTTGGCCTCGTCCACCGGTCCCTCAAAGCTGCCCAATCCATTTATCGCATTGTACAGGTCGATCGTACTGTTGTTACCGCCGCTCACCTCACCCGCAACAGAAAGCAGAGAAATCTCAGGGCCGCCGGTCGTGGTGATGGTGGAGCACTCGATGCCGGTGTATTTGTTGACTACCGACGAAATAGCTTCCAATACCACATTATCGGTGCCGCCGGTGGAGCCTGTGCCGATGATCAGCTTGCCGGTTACGTCGCTCGATTGTGACGTTTGCCCATGTTGACTTGCCGGGGTAATGTCTGCAGTGCTGCCGCTGGTCCCCGCGATACCCGCAGAGCAGCCGGTGAATAAAAACAACATCGCCAATACCAGACTGAGTGCTTTTTTCATTGTGATTCTCCTCTCTTTATGTGTTGTTAGGGGCTTCGTGATTTCATTGTAGTAAGCGAAAAAACAAAAATCAAATCTCCAAATTTTCCCATTTTTTCTCTGAATAACTGTATGTTTTGCGAAATTTGCAAAAAGCGGATTTATGGGAAATAACGGAGAAATGTCGCCACATTTTGTGGTTTCTTTTAAATGGAGGCGCGCTTTTTGTGAAAAACGACGACTTTTTTTCGGGTTTATCTTTTTTTCTTTTTTAAAATTTGTGTCTTTGCCCAAAAAAACGCTCTCGCATTTGTGAATGTCTTTTCAGAGAAAAATGTCTGTGCTTGCGCATTGGGCTCGTCCTTGCTATAGTGGTCCTGCAGGACATTGCACTGGTCAGATCGCTCACAGGAGGGTGTTTTATGCTGCGCACCGAAGAAAACTTACGCCGTGAGATCCGCTGCGAATACCGGGGAGGCAAGGGAGAACTGGATTTTCTGCATCTTCTTGAGCCCTCGGAGTATGGTAACAAGGGCCGCCTGTTCGCACGCATCACGCTGAGCGCCGGAGGCACCTTGCCATACCACACCCACAATGGAGATATGGAGATCCTCTATGCGTTGGAAGGGCAAGCCCTGCTTTCAGAGGATGGGGATACATACCTCCCTTTCCGGGCGGGAGACGTATCTGTTGTTTACAGCGGATCTGGCCACGCCCTTCGTGCGCTGCCAGACAGCTCATTTGTCTACCTGGCGGTGGTGCTCTACGTTTGAAAACACTTCACCTTCGTTCTGATCCTGTACCGATCAGACGGAACATTTGCCGCTCATCCGAATCACAGCGTACCAACTGTTATGAGCCGTCATACAAAAACCACCTGACAAGCGAGCGGATTAAAAGAGCGCCAATGCCAGCAGTGAAAGGACTCTTTAGTTATGTGGAAAGTGAGATTTGCCAACTGCACAAGCAGGGAAAACGCAAAATAGTTTATTACATACCAGAGAGAAATCGGGAAGATCCTGAGGGCGCTTAGCGGCGAGAAAGGAAGCGAGGGCAGCAAGTTACGCAACCTTTGCCGCAAATAGACCGCTCTTGCAAGACATGGCGCGCATGATTGTTTTTTTTATGGCCGTGCAGATATAAAAAAGGCCCCGGCGCACCAGCGCCGGGGCCTTTCCGCGTGAAAATTTATTTTTGCTCCAGGGTTTTGGAGAAGCTGTCTTTCAGGGTCACCGCCCGGTTGAAGACGCCCGGGTTCCTGGAGTCGGCGGTGAAGTAGCCCATGCGCACGAACTGGAAGGTGTCGCCCGCCTTCGCGCCGGCCAGCGCGGCCTCGAGTTTCGCGCCGGGCAGCGCCTTCACGCTTTCGGGGTTCAGGTAGTCCTTGTAGTCTGCGCCTTCGGGCAGATCGCCCATGTTCTCCTGGGTGAACAGCTTGTCGTAAAGGCGAACTTGGGCGTCCACCGCGTGGGCGGCGCTGACCCAGTGGATGGTGCCCTTGACCTTGCGGCCGTCGGCGGGCATGCCGTTGCCGGTTTCAAGGTCGGCGGTGCAGCGCAGCTCGGCCACTTCGCCGTTCTCATCCAGAACGACCTCGTCGCACTTCACGATATAAGCGCCCATCAGGCGCACCTCGCCGCCCGGCTTGAGGCGCTGGAACTTGGGCGGGGGCACCTGGGCAAAGTCGCTGCGCTCGATGTAAAGCTCGCCCGAGAAGGCCACCTTGCGGGTGGAATCATCGCCGGCGGCCTTGTTGGGGTTGTTGGGGATGTCGAAGAACTCCACCTTGCCGGCGGGGTAGTTGGTGATGGTCAGCCGGATGGGGTCGGTCACCGCCATGCGCCGGGGGGCGGTCAGCTCCAGCTCGGTGCGCAGGCAGTGCTCCAGCAGGCGGTAGTCCACCAGGCTGTACACCTTGGAAACGCCCGCCTTCTTCACGAACTCGAAGATGCTGGAGGGGGTGTAGCCCCGGCGGCGCAGGCCGCACAGGGTGGGCATGCGGGGGTCGTCCCAGCCGTCCACGATGCCCTTTTCCACCAGCTCCCGCAGGTAGCGCTTGCTCATCACCGTGTTGGACACGTTCAGCCGCGCGAACTCCCGCTGGATGGGGAAGGGCCCCAGGTGCAGGTTGTCGATGACCCACTCGTACAAAGGCCGGTGATTCTCGAATTCCAGGCTGCACATGCTGTGGGTGATGCCCTCGATGGCGTCCTGGATGGGATGGGCGAAGTCGTAGAGCGGGTAGATGCACCAGGCGTCGCCCTGGCGGTGGTGGTGGGCCCGCACGATGCGGTAGATGGCCGGGTCGCGCATGTTCATGTTGGGGCTGGCCATGTCGATCTTGGCCCGCAGGGTGCGGCTGCCGTCGGCGAATTCGCCGGCGCGCATGCGGCGGAAAAGGTCCAGGTTCTCCTCCACCGAACGCTCGCGCCAGGGGCTGGGCCGGCCCGGCTCGGTCAGCGTGCCGCGGTACTCCTGCATCTGTTCGCGGGAGAGGTCGCACACGTAGGCCTTGCCCTCTTGGATGAGCTGCTCGGCGTACTGGTAGCACTGCTCGAAATAATCGCTGCCGTAGTAGATGCCGCCGTTCGGGATGGCGCCCAGCCAGCGCAGGTCCTCCTCGATGCTCTTGACGTATTCGTCGTCCTCCCGCACGGGGTTGGTGTCGTCATAGCGCAGGTTGAACTTGCCGCCGTAGGCGGTGGCGATGCCCCAGTTGATCCAGATGGCCTTGGCGCTGCCGATGTGCAGATAGCCGTTGGGCTCCGGCGGGAAACGGGTGTGGATCTCTTTCACCCGGCCTTCGGCCAGGTCCGCGTCGATGATCTCGGTGAGAAAATTGCTGGGCTTTTCCATGGGTTTGCCCCTCCTCGAAAACTGTCCGAACGCCGGCAGGGCCGCCAGCGTTTCATTATCTGTACCATTTTACAGGATTTTTTCTTCGATTGCAACATAAAACCGCCGCCCGCGCCCGCGGGGTTTGACAAAAAAGGGGGATGTATGATACTTTATTACAGATACTGGGGCAGTGGGCGGTTTTGGCGTGTTTCGCGCCCGGCCCGCCCCCGACACAAAGAAAGCGGGTCGTGCATCCTATGCATCACAAACCGAGATTCCTCACAAAAGATTTTGCCGTTTACGCGCTGCTTTTGAACCTGGGCCTGTTCTTCTCGGCGGCGGGCATCCACCTGTTCAAGACCCCCAACCACTTCGCCATGGGCGGCACCAGCGGCGTGTCCATCATCCTGGCGAGCCTGTTCCCCGGCCTCAACGTGGGCGGCGCGCTGTTCATCATCAACGCGGCGCTGGTGGCGCTGGGCCTTGTGTTCCTGGGCGCAAAAACCATGGGCGTGACCATCTATTCCTCCTTTGCCCTGTCCGCCTTCGTTTCGGCGCTGGAAAAGGCGTACCCCATGCCCCGCCCCTTCACCGACGACACCATGCTGGAGCTGTGCTTTGCGGTGGTCCTGCCCGCCGTGGGCAGCGCCATCGTGTTCAACGTGGGCGCCTCCACCGGCGGCACCGACATCGTGGCCATGATCCTCTCCAAACACACCGGCCTCGAGGTGGGGCGGGCGCTGCTGGTGTCCGACCTGGCCATCGCCGTGTGGGCGGGCGGGATCTACGGCGTCGCCACCGGCCTGTACTGCATGCTGGGCACCTTTGCCAAGGCCTTCGCGGTGGACAGCATGATCGAGGGCTTCAACCAGCGCAAGGTCATCACCGTCATCACCTCCCGCCCCGAGGACCTGAAGGCCTTTATCCTGGAAAAGCTGAACCGCAGCGCCACGGTCTACACCGCCCGCGGCGCCTACACCGGCAAAGAGGAACAGGTGTTCACCACCGTGCTCACCCGGCGGCAGGCGGTGGCCCTGCGCAACCATCTGCGCCGGGCGGACCCCACCGCCTTTCTCACCATCGTGAATTCCTCCGAGATCGTGGGCAAGGGGTTCCGTTCGCTGTGAGGAAGCTGGCAACGTCCCCCGGATTCAAACATTTTTCAAATTTGTCTGTTATAATCAAACTGTTTTGCCGTTTTCGCGTCCTCGCCACGGGGGCAGGGCGCGTCTTATCAAAGAAAGAGGAGATCGAATGCGCGTTGGTCTGGACATTGGTTCCACTACCATCAAATGTGTGGTTCTGAACGACGCGGACGAGGTGATCTTTGACACCTACGAGCGCCACGGAAGCCACATCACCGAAAAAGCAAAGGAAATTCTGGAGCAGGTGCACACCCGGCTGGGCGGGCGCCCCGCCTGGCTTGCCATCTCCGGCTCGGCGGGCATGGGCCTGGCCGGAAGCTGCGGCGTGCCCTTCGTGCAGGAGGTGTTCGCCACCCGCGTGGCGGCAAAGCGCCTCGCGCCGGGCACCGACGTCATCATCGAGCTGGGGGGCGAGGACGCCAAGATCCTCTTCCTCACCGGCGGCACCGAGGTGCGCATGAACGGCAGCTGCGCCGGCGGCACCGGGGCCTTCATCGACCAGATGGCCACCCTTTTGAAGATGAGCCCGGAGGAGCTGAACGCCGCCGCGGCCACCGCCAAACGCACCTACACTATCGCCAGCCGCTGCGGCGTGTTCGCCAAGAGCGACATCCAGCCCCTCATCAACCAGGGCGCGGCGGCGGGGGACATCGCCGCCTCCATCTACGGCGCGGTGGTCAACCAGACCATCGCCGGCCTTGCCCAGGGGCGGGCCATCCAGGGCAGCATTTTGTATCTGGGCGGGCCGCTCACCTTCAACAGCGTGCTGCGCCAGACCTTTGACAAATCTCTGGGGGTCACGGGCCTGTGCCCCGAGCACAGCCTGCACTTCGTGGCGCTGGGCGCGGCCTTCTATGCCGACAAGCAGTTCAACCTGGCCCAGGTGGCCCAGGCGGTGGAACACAACGCCGCCGCCGGTAATTGGGCCAGCGAGCCGCCCCTGTTTGCCTCGAAGGAGGAATACGAGGCCTTCCATGCCCGCCACCTGAAAGCCAGCGTGCCCCATGTGCCCTTTGCCGCCGGCTGCGGCCCGGTGCACATCGGCATCGACTCCGGCTCCACCACCGTGAAGCTGGCGGTCATCGACCAGGACGCGAACCTTCTGTTCACCAGCTACCAGCCGAACCTGGGCAACCCGGTGCCGCTGGTGAAGGAAGTGCTGCAAAAGCTCTACGCCGACCATCCGGGCCTGGAGGTGGCCAGCGTCACCACCACCGGCTATGGCGAAGCCCTCATCCAGCACGCCTTCAACGCCGACGCCGGCGTGGTGGAGACGGTGGCCCACTTCACCGCCGCCCGCCATTTTCTGCCCGAGGTGGATTTCATCATCGACATCGGCGGCCAGGACATGAAGTGCTTCAAGATCGAGGACGGGGCCATCAGCGACATCTTTTTGAACGAGGCCTGTTCCTCCGGCTGCGGCAGCTTTTTGCAGACCTTCGCCGAGGCGCTGGGCTACGACGTGAAGGAATTCGCGGCCCTGGGCCTCTTTGCCGACCGCCCGGTGGACCTGGGCAGCCGCTGCACCGTGTTCATGAACTCCAGCGTCAAGCAGGCCCAGAAGGACGGCGCGTCCATCCAGAACATCTCGGCGGGCCTGTCCATCAGCGTGGTCAAGAACGCCCTCTACAAGGTCATCCGCGCCTCCAGCCCCGAGGAGCTGGGCCGCCACATCGTGGTGCAGGGCGGCACCTTCTACAACGAGGCGGTGCTGCGCGCCTTTGAAAAGGAGATGGGCGTGGAGGTCATCCGGCCGGACATCGCCGGCCTGATGGGCGCCTTCGGCGCCGCGCTGCACGGCCGCGCCACCGCAAAACCCGGCCAGAGGAGCACCGTGCTGGGCCCCGAGGAACTGGCGGCGTTCAGCCAGACCACCCGCACCGTGCAGTGCGGCGGCTGCACCAACCACTGCCAGCTCACGGTGAACACCTTCGCCGGCGGGCGGCGGCTCATCAGCGGCAACCGCTGCGAGCACCCGGTGAGCGGCGGGGCCGCCGGCGGCGACGACACGCTGAACCTTTACCGCTACAAGCAGAACCTGCTGGCGGGCTACAAGCCGGTGGAGGGCCCCCGGGGCCGCATCGGCATCCCCCTGTGCCTGAACATGTATGAGCTGCTGCCCTTCTGGCACGCCTTCTTCACATCCCTGGGCTTTGCCGTCGTCACCAGCCCGGCCTCCGACCGGGCGCTTTATACCGCCGGCCAGGCCAGCATCCCCAGCGACACGGTGTGCTTCCCCGCAAAGCTTGCCCACGGCCACATCAAGACCTTGAGCGAGATGGGCGTGGACGCCATCTTCTACCCCTGCATGAGCTACAACATCGACGAGCATCTGGGCGACAACCACTACAACTGCCCGGTGGTGGCTTACTACCCCGAAGTGCTGGAGGTCAACTGCCCCGAGCTGGCTTCCATCCCCTTCATCGACGACTTCGTGGGCCTGCACCGCCCGGCGGACTTCAAAAATAAAATGTATTTTATCCTTAAAAAATACTTTAAGGATATTTCCAAAGAGGAGGTGGCCCGGGCCGCCGACCTGGGCTATGCCGAATACCGCGACCACATGCAGCGCCTGCGGGACAAGGGCGCCCAGATCATCCAAAGCGCCCGGGCGGCGGGCAAGCGCATCATCGTGCTGGCGGGCCGGCCCTACCACGTGGACCCGGAAGTCAACCACGGCATCGACGGCCTGATCTGCCGGCACGGCGCGGCGGTCGTCACCGAGGACAGCGTGGCCTGGCACATGGAGAAATTTCCCACCACCGTGCTCAACCAGTGGACCTACCACTCCCGGCTTTACGCCGCGGCCAAATACTGCACCACCCAGCCGGACATGGACCTGGTGCAGCTGGTGAGCTTCGGCTGCGGGGTGGACGCCATCACCACCGACGAGACCCGCAGCATCCTGCAGGCGGGGGGCAAGCTGTACACCCAGCTGAAGATCGACGAGATCACCAACCTCGGCGCGGTGAACATCCGCCTGCGCAGCCTCTTCGCCGCGCTGGACGAAAAGCAAAGAAAGGGGGAATGAGACGATGGAGAACGCACTGAATTACCCGCGCTTTACGCCCCAAATGAAAAAGACCCACACCATCCTCATCCCCAACATGGCCCCGGTGCAGTTCACCCTGCTGCAGGCGGCGCTGGAAAAGGAGGGCTACCGCACCGAGATCTTGGGCAACTGCGGCAGCCAGGTGGCCCAGCTGGGCCTGAAATACGTCCACAACGACACCTGCTACCCGGCGCTGCTGGTCATCGGCCAGTTCCTGGACGCCTTAAACAGCGGCAAGTACGACCTGGACCACACCGCCCTGCTCATCACCCAGACGGGCGGCGGCTGCCGGGCCTCCAACTACATCCACCTTCTGCGCAAGGCGCTGGCCCGCGCGGGCTACGGCCGCATCCCGGTGGCCAGCCTGAACTTCTCCGGCCTTGAGAAGGACTCGGGCTTCCAGATGACCCTGCCCCTTCTGCGCATGGCGCTGGCGGCCATCGTCTACGGCGACCTTTTGATGGCCCTGCGCAACCAGACCGCCCCTTATGAGAAGGAAAAAGGCGCGGCCGCGGCCCTCACCGACAAGTGGCTGGGCCGCCTGCGGGAGGATTTCCTCAATGGCCGGAACATCTCGGCGGGCGCGATGAAAAAGCTGTTCCCCGCCATCGCCGCCGACTACGCCGCCATTCCCGTGGAGCGTGCGCCCCGGGTGAAGGTGGGCGTTGTGGGCGAAATCTACGTCAAGTATTCGCCTCTGGGCAACAACCGGCTGGAGGAATTCCTGGCAAGCGAAGGGTGCGAGGTGAACCTGCCGGGCCTTTTGGGCTTCGTGCAGTACTGCATCAGCAACATGGGCGACACCGTGCGCTTCTACGGCGGCTCCAAGGCCGCCGTCTGGGGCTCGGAGGCGCTGCTGAAGTATATGGACGGCATCGAGCGGGCGGCGGGCGCCGCCATGAAGGCGGCGGGCTTCCACGCCCCCGCGCCCTTTTTGAAGCTGCGCACCATGGCCGACGGCATCATCAGCCGGGGCAACAAGATGGGCGAGGGCTGGCTGCTCACCGCCGAGATGGTCGAACTGGTGACCAGCGGCTACGAGAACATCGTCTGCGCCCAGCCCTTTGGCTGCCTGCCCAACCACATCTGCGGCAAGGGGATGATCAGCCGCATCCGGGCCATCTATCCCAACGCCAACATCACCCCCATCGACTACGACCCCAGCGCCACGCCGGTGAACCAGGAGAACCGCATCAAACTGATGCTCAGCGTGGCCAAGGAGCGGCTGGACGAAGCCGCCGCCCCCGCCGCGCCCGCTCTGGAAGAGCCGGTGACCGCGGGGGAGAAGGCCGTGCCTGCCTATCTGTAAAAAGCAATTTTGGCGCGGGGCGGGCAAAACGCCCGCCCCGCGCCGTGAGAGGAACGAGAGACAAATGGCCCAGCTGATCGTATTTGATATGGAATGGAACATGGGCTACGCGCCCAGGACCTTCCGTTACCAGGGCGCGGAGCAGACCTTGCGGGGCGAGATCATCCAGATCGGCGCGGCGAAGGTGGAAGGCGGCCAGATCACCGGCACCTTCACCGTGACCATGCGGCCCAGAATTTTCCCCAAGCTCCACCACCATGTGGCCAAGGTCACCGGCCTGACCCAGAAGGACCTGGCGGCGGGGGTGCCCGTGGCCGAGGGCCTGCGCCGCTTCATGGACTGGTGCGGCCCGGACGCGGCGCTGGGCGAGTGGGGCCAGGACGACGTGCCGGTGCTCAAGCAGAACCTGGTGCTGGCGGGGCTGGACGAAAGCTGGCCCCACACCTGGTATGACCTGCAGCGGGCCTTCCTCAGCCAGCGGCCCCGGGCCGAGGGGGAGAGCATGACGCTGGAGAGCGTGGTGGAGCGCCTGGGCATCGAGAAGGACGAGGCCTTCCACGACGCGCTGGCCGACGCGGTGTACACCGCGAAGGTGTGCGCCTTCATCGACCTGGACAAGGCCCTGGCGGAGTATCCCGGCGAGGAGGAGCAGCTGCGCGCCCTCACCTGCCCGGAGGGCAGCCGCCGCCGCGACTTCACCCTCTGGCGGGGCTGCGCCGACGGTGAAGCGTGGCTCACCGATGAGGCCATGCGCCGGGCGGCGTGCCCCGAGTGCGGCGCGCCCCTTGCCCCCAACGAGGGGGACTGGTGGCTGCGCAAGGGAAACAACAGCCTGTATTCCATGGGCCGCTGCGCCGCCCACGGCCCGGTGCTCATCTGGCTGCGGCGGATGCGCTCGGACGGGCTGCACCACACCTTCGCCCGGGCCACCGAGCCGGCGGACGAAGCCCAGGCCGCCCGCTGGGAAAAGGACAAGAAAGCCGCCATCGCCCGCGCCAAGCGCAAAGCGGAAAAGGAGGCGGCCCAGGCCGCCGAGCGGGTGAAAAACGCCGGACGGTAAAGCAAAAGGCACGGGAAATTTCCCGTGCCTCAGACTGTCGAAAAACCTGTTGTGGCAATCAAGCCACAGCAGTTTTTTTGCATAGAAACAAAAAAGAAAATGGAAAAAGCAGCGAAATGCACGGCGATTCTTCTTGCAATTTCGTCCGTTTTCCGCC
>DWXV01000031.1 GCA_019119025.1 Candidatus Allofournierella excrementigallinarum | reverse complement strand
ACCATCGCCGGGCTGAACGTGCGCCGCATCATCAACGAGCCCACCGCCGCGGCCCTGGCCTACGGCGCGGACAAGGACGCCGACCAGAAGATCATGGTCTACGACCTGGGCGGCGGCACCTTCGACGTCTCGATCATCGAGATGGGCGACGGCGTCACCGAGGTGCTGTCCACCAACGGCGACACCCACCTGGGCGGCGACGACTTTGACCAGCGCATCATCGACTGGCTGGCCGACAACTTCCAGAAGGAGAACGGCATCGACCTGCGCCAGGACAAGATGGCCGCCCAGCGCCTGAAGGAGGCCGCCGAGAAGGCGAAGATCGAGCTTTCGGGCGTGACGAGCACCGCCATCAACCTGCCCTTCATCACCGCCGACGCCACCGGCCCCAAGCACCTGGACACCACCCTCACCCGCGCCCAGTTTGACGCGCTGACCGCCGACCTGGTGGAGCGCACCATGGGCCCCGTGCGCAAGGCTCTGGCCGACGCCGGCCTGAAGCCCGGCGACCTGGGCAAGGTGCTGCTGGTGGGCGGTTCCACCCGTATCCCCGCCGTGCAGGAGGCCGTGAAGAAGGAGATGGGCGTCGAGCCCTTCAAGGGCATCAACCCCGACGAGTGCGTTTCCATCGGCGCTGCCATCCAGGGCGGCGTGCTGAACAAGGAAGTGGGCGGCATCCTGCTGCTGGACGTCACCCCCCTGAGCCTGGGCATCGAGACCCTGGGCGGCGTTTGCACCAAGATCATCGAGCGCAACACCACCATCCCCACCAAGAAGAGCCAGATCTTCTCCACCGCCGCCGACAACCAGCCCAGCGTGGAAGTCAACGTGCTGCAGGGCGAGCGCGAGTTTGCCCGCGACAACAAGAGCCTGGGCATGTTCAAGCTGGACGGCATCCCCGCCGCCCCCCGCGGCGTGCCTCAGATCGAGGTCACCTTTGACATCGACGCCAACGGCATCGTGCACGTGAGCGCCAAGGACCTGGGCAGCGGCAAGGAGCAGAGCATCACCATCACCGCCTCCACCAACATGAGCAAGGAGGACATCGAGAAATCGGTGCGCGAGGCCGAGCAGTTCGCCGCCGAGGACAAGAAGCGCCGCGAGGAAGTGGACGTGCGCAACGGCGCCGACCAGATGGTGTTCCAGACCGAAAAGACCCTCGCCGAGCTGGGCGACAAGGTGGACGCGGCCAAGAAGGCCGAGGTCGAGTCGAAACTCAGCGAGCTGAAAGAGGCCCTGAAGGGCACCGACATCGAGGCCATCAAGGCAAAGCAGGAGGAGGTCCAGAAGGCCTTCTACGCCATCAGCGAGGAGCTCTACAAGAACGCTCAAGGCTCCGGTGCGGCAGGCGCCTCCGGCGCGGAGGCGGGCAGCGCCGGCAATGCCGGCAAGCCCGACGACGGCGTGGTGGACGCCGACTTCAAGGAAGTATAAACCCGTTTTCAAGCCTCCCCTTGCCATCAAGGGGAGGCATTCTGGGCTAAACGCGCCCCTCGATTTTTACGGAAAGAGAGCCCGCCCGGCGGGCAGACACAGGTGGATCAGGTATGGCAGACAAACGCGATTACTATGAGGTCCTGGGCGTTGCCAAGAACGCCGGCGAAGAGGACCTGAAAAAGGCGTATCGCAAGCAGGCAAAAAAATATCACCCGGATCTGAACCCCGGCGACAAGGAGGCCGAGGCGAAGTTCAAAGAGGTGAACGAGGCCTACGAGGTGCTCAGCGACAAGGAAAAGCGGGCCCGCTACGACCAGTTCGGCTTTGCCGGCGTGGACCCCAGCTACAGCGCGGGGGCCGGCGGCCCGGGCGCGGGCGGCTTCGGCGGCTTTGGCGGCATGGGCGGCGTGGACCTGGGCGACATCTTCGGCGATCTGTTCGGCGGCATGGGCGGCGGCTTCGGCGGCTTCGGCGGAGGCCAGCGGTCGAACCCCAACGCCCCCCGCAAGGGCGCGGACGTGCGGGTAAGCCTGGTGCTGGGCTTCATGGAGGCGGCCCACGGCTGCACCAAGACCATCACCATCTCAAAGCAGGACGCCTGCCCCGCGTGCGGCGGCTCCGGCGCGGCCAAGGGCACCAGCCCCGAGACCTGCCCGGACTGCGGCGGCGCGGGCTATGTGAACCGCAATCTGCGCATGGGCGGCATGGTGATGCAGCAGCGCCAGCCCTGCCAGCGCTGCGGCGGCAAAGGCAAGATCGTCAAGACTCCCTGCGCCCACTGCCACGGCACCGGCAAGGTGGCCGTGAAGAAATCGCTGGAGGTGAAGATCCCCGCGGGCATCGGCGACGACCAGAGCATCGCCCTGCGGGGCCAGGGCGACGCCGGCGCCAACGGCGGCCCTGCCGGCGACGTGATCGTCATCATCACCGTGCGGCCGGACCCCATGTTCGAGCGGGACGGCTACGACGTTTGGGTCACGGTGCCCATCACCTACAGCCAGGCGGTGCTGGGCGCGTCCGTCGTGGTGCCCACCGTGGACGGCAAGGTGGAGTACAACGTGCCGGAAGGCACCCAGAGCGGCGCCACCTTCCGGCTGCGGGGCAAGGGCATCCAGTACCTGGGCGGCCGCGGCCGCGGCGACCAGTACGTCAAGGTCGTGGTGGAGATCCCCAAAAAGCTCACCCGCGCCCAGCGGGAGGCGCTGGCCGCCTTTGAGCAGAGCCTCAGGGACGACAACTACGAACAGCGCAAGGGCTTCTTCAAAAATTTGCGGGACAAGTTCGAGAAGAACTGACGCCCTCTGATACATGAAAAGCGCCGGACGGGTGTTTCCCGTCCGGCGCTTTGTTGTTCTGGCCGTCAGCCTTCCTGCTTTGCGCAAAAAGGGCCCGGCTTTTCAGCCGGGCCCTCGTTGCCATCGTTTATTCCGCGTTGGCCGCTTTCAGGCTTTCCACTTCCTGGGCTGCCAGGTCCGCCCAGGCGCCGTTTTTGAACAGGAAGTCGTAACGGTAGAGCACGTAGCCGTCCGCCCCCGCGGCCCGGCCGTCCCTTACCATGTCCGCCAGGGTGCGGCCGGTCTGCCAGCCGGTCTGGGCCGCGTCGTAGTTGCCGCCGTCGCCGTCGCCGATGCGGTAGGCCCCAAGGCCGAAATAGAGGGCCACGCTGGGCGCGCGCTCCAGCGCCGCCCACTCGGCGGTGATGTTCTCAAAGGCGTAGCGGGTGCTGCCGGAGGCGGTGGTGTAGCCGTAGCCCCAGTAAAGCTGGGGCAGCACATAGTCCACATAGCCGCCCTCGGCCATCCACAGGGAGACGTCGCTATACTGAGAGTTATAATTGTTGTCCATGTTCCCCTGGGGACTCACGCCGAACCGCACCGCGGGGTCCTGGGCCTTCACCGCGTCGTAGACCTGGCGCATCAGCAGGTTCACGTTCTCCCGCCGCCATTCCTCCAGCGACAGGCCGCTGGAGGAGGCGGCGTATTCCGCCTCGTCAAAAGCGGGGTCGGTGGTGGGGTAGAAGTAGTCGTCGAAGTGGATGCCGTCCAGCTCCGGGTAGTTTTGCAGCAGCTCCACCACGCCGTCGGTGATGAGCTGGCGCACCGCGGGCAGGGAGGGGTCGAAGTAGGCCCCGCCGTCCACCTCCTTCACCCACTCGGGGTGGAGCACGGCGGGGTTATCCGCAGCCAGCTCGCCCGCCGGGCGGGCGGCGTTCAGCCGCACCCGGTAGGGGTTGAGCCAGGCTTCCAGCTCGAGGCCATGGCTGTGGGCCGATTCCAGCAGTACGGCCAGCGGGTCAAACCCCGGGTCCTGGCCCTGGGCGCCGGTGCACAGGTGGCTCCAGGGGAACAGCTCGCTGGGATAGAGGGCGTCGGCAAAGGGCCGCACCTGGGCGATGACCACGTTCAGGCTCATACCGGCGCAGTTTTGCATCATCTCATCCGCGTCGGCGGCGAAAGCCGCCTCGCTGGAAAAATCAAAGCTCTCCCATTCCAGATAACTCACCCACATGGCCCGGTATTCCCCCGGGGCGCCCCCCTCCTGGGCCGGTGCGGCGGAGGGGGCGGGCGCGGAAGAGGCAGGGAAGGAGGACGCCCCGCTGGAGGAGGGAGCGGAGGCGGCGGGCGCGCCGCAGCCGGCGCAGAGCAGGGCAAGGGCGGCGGCCAGCGCCGCGGCCTTCATTCGAAGATGTTTCATGGCGTTTTCTCCATTGTTCAAAGCCCCGGAGGGCGAAAGTGCGAAGGCGGTTCAGCCCTCGTCCCGCTGGCGGCGGTAGAGAGTGAGGGTCAGCCAGGCGCGGGCCGCGCCGGCGGCCAGGCCGCAGAGGTTCATGAAGAGACCCAGCACCCCGGCGCCGCCCAGCAGCACCAGCACCCGGGCCGCGAACCACAGCGCCTCGGCGGCGGCCAGCGCCCGGAACTGGGGGGCAAGGCGGGGGTCGGCGGCTTTTTCCCAGCCGGCGAAGCAGGGCCACACCAGCGCCAGCAGCAGGTGCTGCAAAAGGGCAGCCGGCAGGGCCAGCGCCAGCACCTGGATGACGATGCAGCCCAGAAGGGCCTTTTTGTCCTGTTTGGTGGTGCCCTTCACGCTGGCCAGAAAGCCCAGCATCAGCAGCGTGAGCAGGGTGGCCAGGTTCTCCGCCAGCGCCATGGGAAAGCGCACGGCAGCCCCCAGCGCGGCGGCTATGGTCAGCGCGGCGCTGAGCATGCCCAGCGCGTAGTAGGTCTTTTTGGACAGGGTGAGACGGACGTTCACGGCGGTCTCCTTTCCGCCGCCGCCCTTTTCTTCGGGCGGCGGGCGTGCTATAATGAAAAGAAGCCCGCATCGCGCCGCGCGGGCTTTGTTCCATCCATATGGCGCGCTTTGGGCCATTATACCACACCCGCCGCGCCCGCCGCAAGCCGGGGCGGAGCGCCGGGCCGTGAAAGGAGATCTCCGCTTTGCCTGTTACCGACCGCAATATTGCCGCCTCCGACAGCGACCGTCTGCTGGGGCAGGCGCCCATCGGCAGCCTCATCCTGAAGCTCTCGCTGCCAGCGGTGGCCGCACAGTTCATCAACGTGCTTTACAATGTGGTGGACCGGATGTACATCGGCAACATCCCGGGCATCGGCGCCACCGCCCTCACCGGCGTGGGGGTGACCTTTCCGGTGCTGATGATCGTGTCCGCCTTTGCGGCCTTCGCGGGCATGGGCGGCGCGCCCCTGGCGGGCATCCGCCTGGGCGCGGGGGACAAGGAGGGCGCGGAACAGATTTTGGGCAACTGCGTCTCACTGCTGCTGGCGCTGAGCGTTGTGTTGACAGCGGCATTCCAGCTGTTCCGCACCCCCATTCTCACCGCCTTCGGTGCAACGAGCGACCTTTTGCCCTACGCCGAGGACTACATCACCATCTACCTGTGGGGCACGGTGAGCGTGCAGCTGGCGCTGGGCCTCAATACCTTCATCAGCGCCCAGGGCCGCAGCGGCACCGCCATGCTCAGCGTGGCCATCGGCGCGGTGCTGAACATCGCACTGGACCCCCTTTTCATCTTTGTGTTTGACATGGGGGTCAAGGGCGCCGCCATCGCCACCGTGCTCAGCCAAACGGTGAGCGCCGTGTGGGTGCTGGCCTTTTTGCTGTCGGGCCGCAGCACCCTGCGCATCCGCAGAAAGAACCTGCGGTTTTCCGCCCCGGTCCTGGCCAGCGTGGCCGCGCTGGGGGTTTCCCCCTTCATCATGCAGAGCACCGAGAGCCTGGTGACCATCACCCTGAACCGGGGCATGGCCCGATACGGCGGCGAGCTCTACATGGGCACCATCACCATCCTGCAAAGCGTGATGCAGCTGATCGTGCTGCCTCTGCAGGGGCTGACCCAGGGCACCCAGCCCATCATCAGCTACAACTACGGCGCAAAGAACCTGGGCCGGGTGCGCGCCACCTTCAAGCGGGTGTTCCTCATCAGCATGGCCTACACCATCAGCGCTTTTGCCCTGGTCTGCCTGCTGGCATGGCCGCTGTCCCGCATGTTCACCTCCGACGCGGCTCTCATCGGCCTGACGGTGAAGGCCATGCCGGTGTTCTTCGGCGGCATCTGGGCCTTCGGCGCGCAGATGAGCTGCCAGGCGGCCTTCATGGGCCTGGGCCAGGCGAAGGTGAGCCTGTTTCTGGCGCTGCTGCGCAAGGTCATCCTGCTCATCCCGCTGGCCATCGTTCTGCCTGTGGTGATGGGCGGCGACCCCTTCGCCATCTATCTGGCGGAGCCCGCGTCGGACTTCATCGCCAGCGCCGCCACCCTGACCATTTTCCTTTTGTTCTACAAGCGCACGCTGAACCGCCCCGCAGACTGAGGAGGAAAACGCCATGCCCGCCATTCTTTCCGCCCTGCTCATCGCCGCCGCAGCCGTGCTGTGCTGGCGGATGGCAAAGCAGCTGGAGGCAAAGCGCCGCAAAAATGAGGCCGGAGGCGGGGAGTGCCTGGAATACCGCACCTCCCTCGCCTTCGACGAGTGCCTGGACGCGCTGGCCGAGCGCACCGGCCAGGACGAATTTGAATACGACTGCGCCCGCCAGCCGGACGGCAGTTTCCTTTTGCACTTCACGCTGCACAAGCCCACCGGCCAGCCGGTGGACACCCTCTTCGCCCTGCGGCTGGACTCCGGCAGGCAGACGGTGGTGACGCTGCACTTTCTGCGGGAGGCCTTCGGCTACCGCCAGCCGGTGTTCCCCAAAGAACTGCTGGACGCTTTTCTTTTCAAAAAGCTGGCCGCCGCGCCCAAGGCCCCGCCGGAGGGCGGCGCATAAAACAGGGCGCGGCGCGCCGGCGCTTTTGCGGCCCGCCGTTCCGCCTTGCCTTTTCGGGCCGCGGCTGGTATAATAGACGGGTACAAAACGGGCCAGTAGCTCAGCTGGTCAGAGCTGTCGGCTCATAACCGATTGGTCGCGGGTTCGAACCCTGCCTGGCCCACCAGTTCGTCGCAAGCGTCATATCGCTTGCGACGATTTTTTATTAAAAATCATCGCGCGCTCATTTTGCTGCTCCTCACTTCCCCACAAAATTTTGCTTCGCAAACTTTCGCGGGGGCCCCGCCGCCCTGGCGGGCGGTCCATGGACTTCGCTCCATTCAAAAAGCCCGGTCTTTTGACCGGGCTTTTCTCATTTCTCTTTTTCGCCGGCGGCTCAGGCGCTGTACAGCGTCTCAAGCCTCTGCCGCAGGCCGGCCCCGCCGCGGTCTGTCTCCTCCAGCGCCCAGGGCGGACTGTCCAGCCGCTCCCAGTCCTCTTGCAGAAACGACTGATACAGCGAGCCGTCCAGCGCTTTTTCGATCTCTTCCTTTGAAACGGTCTCCAAATCGAACTCAAATGATTCCGCTTCTTGCCCGTCGACCCGTGTTCTGACATACAGGGCATAGGGGGTTTTATCCTGCCGCAGCAGGCGGGCAGCCTCACAACGGATGGTCTTTATCTGCCCGCTGCGGTCCTCGATGATGTTGTTCCCGGTGATGTCGGAGAAGCCATGGGAATCGTCCCCTTCGATGCGCCATTTGACGCTGCCGCCGCCCCGCTGCACATACACATTTTCCACCGAGATCACAGGCCAGTTGACCCCCACCGGGTCTGCCGCCGGGTCCGGGCCGGTGAGGTCAAACAGCTGGCCGTTCGACCCCCAACCGTTGAACCGCAGCACGAGGAGCTCCGGGGTGCCGTCCTCATTCACATCGAACAGGCCCAGCTGATACGGCAGCTTCTCTTCGGCCAGGTATCCCTCCATCGCCTGCGCCGCGGCGCGGGCAAACCGTTTTGCCGCGGCTGGCGGCACGCTTTCCGCCGACCGCGCCGCCAGCATCACAACCGCCAGCAGCGCCCCGGCACAGAGGGCCACGGCTTTCAGCCTGGTTTTATTCATATTCCCCACCTGACCTTCCGTGCGGCATTCGGTCAACTCGTATCGCACGCTCACTCGTTTTCAGCAGGAGCGTCTTTGTTCAAGTCCTTGTATTATAGAGTAGTAGTTATTAAAGCCCCTCTCCAAGGGCTATATGCTACACTGTAAGGGATGCTGTGGATTGGTGTTCAAGTCCTACCACGAGATGGTTTCAGAAAGGTTCCAACCAC
>DWXV01000030.1 GCA_019119025.1 Candidatus Allofournierella excrementigallinarum | reverse complement strand
TGGAACTCCACCTGGGTCAGGTCGATGGGCTCGCCCTTTTTGTAGAGCACGCGGCTCTTCTGGTCCAGCACGAACTGGCCGCTCACAAGGCGGGAATCGTCGGCCTCGGCGGCGGCCTGGCCGGTGCGCTGCACACGGCGGCAGAGCGCGTCGATGCGGGCCAGCAGCTCCGACACGCTGAAGGGCTTGGTCATATAATCGTCCGCCCCGATGGACAGGCCGCGGATCTTGTCCTGCTCCATGCTCTTGGCGCTGAGGATGATGATGCCGATGTTGGCGTCGTCCCGGCGGATGGCCTCGCACAGAGAAAAGCCGTTCATGCCGGGCAGCATCACATCCAGCACCGCGGCGTCACAGCCGCCCTCGCTGCCCAGCAGCGCCAGGGCCTTTTCGGCGCTCTCCGCCTCCAGCACCTCGTAATCCGCCATGCGCAGATTGAGGGCGATGAGCTCACGGATGCTGTCCTCGTCTTCCACTACCAGAACTCTTCTCATGGTTTGACCTCCTTTTGAGCAGGCCCCAAAGGGCCTGTTATGTCTTTTGGGGGCGCTCACAGCAGCCGGAAGCCCCGGATCAGGTCGCCGGACTGGGCCTGGGGCTCGGCGGTGCCCAGCCGCGCCTGCACCTTCTGCGCGCCCAGGTTGCCCAGCAGGAAGTAGCCGCCGCCCTGAGAGGCGTTGGGGCTCACCACCCGCACGGTGAGCAGCAGGTCCTCGCCGCCGGCGGTGCGCACCTGCCAGCTGTCCGGCTCGTCGCCGTCGGTGAGCATGATCTGGCCCTGCCACTCGCCGGGCAGTTCCAGATAGTAGCCGTATTCCAGGTCGGCCACGCCGAAGCTCTTCACCTGCTCGTACTCGGTGGTGTAGTCCATCCAGGCCACAAAGCTCAGCCGGTTCACCGCAAGGTTCTCCATGCCTGCGCCGTCCAGCTGGGTGGGGATCTCCACCGTGCCGTCGGAGTCGATGTCCTGGCTTTTGAGCAGGCTGGAATACCGCTGGGTGGCGGCGAACAGGTCGTCCACCGTGATGGGGTGGTAGGTCACCAGCTGCTGCTGGCGCGCGTCGTAGTAAAGGATCATGCTGGCCAGGCTGTTGGCGTTGCCGGTCTGGCCGTCCAGGATCAGGTAATAGCTGCCGTCGTCGCCCTTGCTGGTGTAGAGCCCTTCGCAGCTGGTGAACTGGTTGCCCACCGCCAGCGGAGGCATCACCGGGATGAACTGGCCGTCCTGGGCGGTGAGCATCTGCAATTGCAGGCCGCTGCCCGACTCGGGGCCGATGATGACCAGGTCGTTGCCGCCGCTGCCGCTGATGTCCCGCAGTTCATACTGGGAATAGGGCTGGTGGAACACCTCGTTCAGGGTCTCGCTCTGGTAGGAGTAGACCGCCAGATACTTCTCCCCCGAGGCGGCGGCATAGCCCACCAGCAGCTGGGTGCCCTCGGCCCCCCGCAGGCTGGCGGTCTCGATGCTCTCCACCGAGGTGGAAAGCCCCTCCCGCTCCTGGGTGACCACCCACTCGCCCTCCGCCGATTCCAGCACCGCCAGATGGACGTTCTGGCCCTTGGCGGTGCTCACATAAAGAGCGGCCGCGTCGGTGGCGCCGTCGCCGTCCCAGTCGTCGAACACAAAGGGGGAAAGGTTCCCGCCGGTGGTGGGGTACTTCATCTGGGGCGTTTCGCCCAGATAGGCGATGAGCGCCTTTTCCACCTCGTTCTGCTGGCCGTCCAGCTGGGGCGCGCGCAGCAGGTCCTCCACGCCGGCGGGCGCGGCGCCGCACCCGGCCAGCAGGCACACCGCCGCCAGCGCGGCGGCCCCCTTGAACCATCGCACAGCTGCCACCCCCTTTTTTATATACGAAGTTTATTATATCACGAAAGCAGGGCGATTCCAAGGGTCATCGCCAAAAGCCCGGCGCCGAACCCCGCCGCCGTCACCTCTTTTCTGCCCAGGGAAAGGCCGGTGGGCAGAAGCTCGGCCACGCTCACCCAGCACATCACGCCGCACACCAGCGCCGCCATGCCGGTGACAAGGCTTGCGGTGACGCGCCCGCCCAGCGCCCCGAAGGCCAGCAGCGCCCCCGCCGGTTCCGCAAGGCCGGAGGCCAGCGCCGCCAGGAAGGCCCGGCCCCGGCTTTTGGTGGCGTACAGCACCGGCAGCGCCACCGCCAGCCCTTCCGGCAGGTTGTGCAGGCCGATGGCCACCGCCAGCCGCAGCCCCACCGCCGGGTCGTCCAGAGAGGCGAACAGGGTCATCGCCCCTTCCGGCAGGTTGTGGCCCATCAGCGCCAGCGCGGTGACCAGGGCGCTGCGCAGCACCCGGCCCTCTTCGCCGCCGGAGAAGGCCGCCTCCTCCGGCAGCGCCCGCTCCAGCAGCCAGCCCGCCGCCAGCCCCAGCAGCACAAGGCTGGCCGCCATCGCCCCCGCCCGCAGGGGCGCAAAGGCCGCCAGATACCGCCCCAGGGCCCCCGGCAGCATATCCATCAGGCTGACCGCCAGCATCACCCCCGCCCCGAAGCCCATGGCGAAGGCCATGCCCTGCCGCCCCGGGCGGCGGATCGCCCCCAGCGCCCCGCCCAGAGCGGTGGCAAGGCCCGCCAGCGTGGTGGCCGCCATCGCGTACAGCATACAAAAACGCCTCCCATACCCTTTTTTTACAAGGATATGGGAGGCGCTGTGCCCTTATGAACCGGCGGTCAATAGCCCTCGCCGGAAAGCCCCTGCACCAGCTTCACCATGCGGCTGGTGCCCAGGCGGTCGGCGCCCAGCTGGATGAAGCGCACCGCGTCGTCCAAAGTGGAGATGCCGCCCGCGGCCTTGATCTTGCAGCGGCCCGCACAGCAGCGGGCGAACAGCTCGATGTCCGCGAAGGTGGCCCCGCCGGTGGAAAAGCCGGTGCTGGTTTTGATGTAGTCGGCGCCGGCGTCGATGACCGCCCGGCACATGGTCTCTTTTTCTGCGTCGGTGAGCAGGCAGGTCTCGATGATGACCTTGAGCACATGGCCGCCCACCGCCTTCTTGACGGCGGCGATCTCCTCGGTGACATAGGCCACGTCCCCCGCCTTCAGGCGGCCGATGTTGATGACCATATCCACCTCGGAGGCGCCGTTTTCGATGGCGGTCTTTGCCTCGAACACCTTGGTGGCGGTGTCGGTGGCGCCCAGGGGGAAGCCCACCACCGTGCACACAGGCACGGCGCCCTTCATGTACTCGGCGGCCTGCTTGACGAAGCAGGGGTTGATGCACACCGAGGCGGTGTGATACTCCATCGCTTCGTCGCAGATTTTTTTGATGTCGGCCCAGGTGGCCTCGGGTTTCAGCAGGGTGTGGTCCACCTTTGCCATGATCGCAGCGATGTCCATCATTTCACGCCGCCTCCCAGTTTGCACTGTTTGCACTGGCGGGCCTTGCTCATGCCCACGGCGCTGAGCACGATGGCCACCACCGCGGCCACGGACGCCACGATGCCCAAAATCAACCCGGCCAGCCGGAACGCGGAACCTTTCATAGTCAGAACCTCCTGTCCCGCCGCCAAAAGGCGGCGCGGTTTGTCTTTTTTCCAGTATACCATACCGCCCGCCGTTTGCCCAGCCCCTTTCGCGCGGCGGCGCGGCCCCGCCGCTTTTTTTGGCGGCGGTTGCGTTTGCCCCCTTCAAAAAACGCGCCGCTGTGCTATAATAAATAAATATACGGAAAAAGGGGAGAAAAACTCATGCCTGTTCCGCTCACGCGGCTTTCCGCCGTGGAATACGACAATATCCTCCACGGGCAGATGACCCCCTCCATGGCGGTGCGCTACCTGCGGGAGGGGCGCATCCCCCTGCGTTCCTTCGCGGAAACGTTGCGGGGCATGTACCCCGCGCCGGACCTGGCCGAGCGGCTGGTGGACTTCTACCTGCAGGAGGAGCCGGGCGCGAACCACGAGTCGGTGGGCCGGCGGGTGCGCAACTGGCTGGCTGGCCGCAACCTGCCCACCGCCCGTGAGGACTTTTACCGCATCGCTTTCGCCCTGGGGCTGGAGGAGAGCCAGCTGAACTATCTGCTGGGGGCCTTCACCGGCTACGGGGTGCAGTACCGCACCGGCTGGGAGGCGGTGTATGTGTGGTTCCTGCGGGGCGACTACAGCTACCGGGAAGCGCGGGAGTTCTACGAGAGCCTGCCTCCGGCGGCGGGCGCGGAGCAGCTGCAGCAGGGCTGGACCAGCCGGCTCACCCACGAGATGCAGAACGAGTTTTTGCTGGCGCAAACGCCCCAGGACCTGCGCGCCTGCTACCGAAGGAACCTGCGCTACTTCGGCAGGCTGCACCTGCGCAGCTACTACTATTTCGAGCGCTACCTGGACCAGCTCATCCACCCAGCCCCCGCCTGGGCGGAGGAAAAGGAGCAGGATTATTCCATCGAAACGGTGATGGACAGCTACCTGTCGCTGCAGATGCCCGCCGCCCGCAGCCGCTCCAGCTACACCCTGATCCAGAAGCTCATCAAGCAGAACTGGCCCAACGCCACCGCCCTGAAGAACATCCGCAACCACCAGGAGGACGTGCCCCGCAAGCTGCTGATGCTGCTGTATGTGGTCACCGAGAACAGCCTGAACGGCAACGACGCCTACCGGGAGCTGGACGAGAGCTACATCACCCAGGAGGAGCGGGTGGAGGACCACTGGTGGACCCTGAACGCCATGCTGGCCGATTGCGGCATGGCCCAGCTGGACACCCGGGACCCCTTCGACTGGCTCATCCTCTACGCCATCAGCGCCCCCGAGGACGAATTCATGAGCGACCGGATGGAGCAGGTGATCGCCAGCCTGTTTGCCGAGCAGCCCCAATAACAGCGCAAAGAGCCGCCCCATGGACCTTCGTCCATGGGGCGGCTCTCACTTTTTGCTTCAGCCCGCAACCGGCTGGCTGCCGGTGAACCGGCCGCCCTCCGCCACCACCAGCTGCACGCCGTTTTCGGCCACCAGGGTGCCCTGGTTGTCCAGGGTGCCGGCCACGGTGAGGGTGCCGCCAAAGGCCAGGGTGCCCCGGTTGACCAGGGCGCCGCTTACCGTCACGGCGGCGCTGATGCGGCTGCTGCCGCCCAGGGTCAGTTCGCCCGCCAGCCGCCGGGAGAACTGGTCGTGGTTGTACTGGAACTCCACCTTCGCGTCCTCGCCGGAGGTGATGGAGGAGCCTTCGTCCACCAGCAGCTCGGCGTTGTACACCAGCAGTTCGCCGCCCCCCAGCTCCACTTCGCTGTTTTTCAGCGCGAAGGAGCCGTAGGCCCGCACCACGCCGGCCTGGGCCTGCAGGCCGCTGTTTTCCAGCTCCAGCCCTTTCGGGGCCAGCAGGCAGCTTCCCTGCCCCAGCCAGGTCTGGCTTTCGGCCAGGGCCAGCGGCGCGTCGCAGGCCAGCAGGGCATTTTCCAGCGCCAGGCCGGCGCAGTTGTCCAGCGCGGCCAGCAGGGCCGTGGCTCCGTCCCGCAGGGCAAGAGCGCCCCCGGAAAGGTCCACGCTGCCCGTCAGCGCCGCGCCCTCTCCCTCCAGGGTGAGGGTGCCGCCGGTGACGGTGAGGCGCGCCTCGCCGGTGTCCAGCCCCTTGGAAAGGGTCACGTCCCCGGCCAGGGCGATGTCCGCTTCCAGCCGGATCAGGGTGCAGCTCCCGTCCGCCAGCGCCTCCCGCAGGCCGGCCTCGTCCGCCACCCGGCGCTCGCCGGCAGAGTCAAGGGCCAGGGCCCGGCCGCCCCCCTCCGTCACCTGGCAGGCCAGCGCCTGAGGCTCGGTGTCCATCCAGTTCACCAGGCCGATGTTGCCGAACCGGGCCGCCTCGTCCAGCTCCAGCGCGCCCGCGCAGCTGGTGCCGTGGGGCAGGAACAGGCCGTTGTTGGCCAGCTCGCTGCCCGCCTCCAGCTGCAGAACGCCGCTGTTGTCCAGCAGGGCCTGGTTCTCCAGCCAGCCGCCGTGCTCAACCGTCAGGGCGCCGTTGTTGACAAAGCGGGTGCTGCTGGCCAGGTTGACCCAGTTTTCGCCCGCAATGGTGAACTGGCCCATGTTGCAGACGGTGCGCTCGTAGAAGTTCATCCAGTTCTGGTCCCCCTCGCCCTGCTGGGTCCACAGGCCGGTGGTGTACACGTCGGTCTGGAGGACCTGGGCGGACCGGGAGGTGACCTCACCGTAGTTCACCAGCGCGCCGCAGGCTTCCAGGAAGAGGCTGCCCCGCATCTCGCCGTAGTTCACCAGCAGGGTGGCGGCAGACGGGACGGTCGTGGTCCAGCTGCCCGTGGTCAGCGAGCAGTCCAGCACGCCGCGGTTCACCAGCAGGGGGACGCTGTCCACCAGCAGGCCGGCGGCAAAGACGTCCATCCCCTCGGGGGCCTTGGCGGTCACCGTGACCCCCTCGCTGATGGCCAGGGGCACCCGGCAGGTCCAGCTGCCGTCCAGCAGCAGCTCCATATCCCCGTCGATGACGACGGCGGGGCTGTCGGCGCGGGTCACCGCGGCCCGGAACTCTTTCCAGCTGGTCACATACACCGCGTCGGCGAAGATCTCCTCCTCCGACCGGGCCAGGAAGTGCTGCTGGAGGCCCCCCTGGTCAAAGTCCTCGTCGCCCAGGGAGGCGCTGCCGCCCTCTTCCACCGTCAGGTCGGCCTCGCGCTCCATCCAGAACAGGCAGTTGCCGCAGAGCGTGCCGGTGGAGCCGATCTCCACCGCGCCGGTGTTCTCGGTGCGCAGCAGGCCGTTGTTTTCCAGCGTGCCCTCCACCCGCACAAGGCCGCCCCCGGCCACGGTGAGGCTGTGGAACAGGCGCAGGCAGGCGCCCTGCTCCACCAGCAGGGGTTTGGCAAGTTCCAGATCCTGCGCCTGCACGGTCAGCTCACACCCGGCGGGCAGCGCCACGGCGGCCACGCCCTCGTCCTCCAGCAGCGCCCGCAGCTCCTCCTCGGAGGAGCCGGTGAAGGCCACCGCGTCCTCCCAGGAGCGCGCGCCGCCCGCGGCGGCCTGGGATGCGCCCGAAAGGGAGGTGACGCCGGAGGTGCCGACGGGAAGGGTGTTTTGGCCGCCCAGCGCCATGCCCGCCCAGATGGCCGCCGCCAGCGCCAGCGCCGCGGCGGCCCCCGCCGCCGGCCACAGCCAGCGGGGACGGGAAGGGGCGGGGGGAACGGGCCCGTCGCCCGTGTCGTCTGTGCCGGGCGCGTCGTTGACCGGGATCTTGTTTTCGTCGTTCGATGAAACTCCCTTTTCATCGTCGGGCAAAACTTCCTTTTCGTCGTCCGGCGGCGGGGGCGGTGGGGGCGGCGCCGGCTCGACGGGCGCCTCGTAGAGGGCGGCCCGCAGCTCCTCCACCGTGCGAAAACGCCGGTGAGGGGCGGTGGCCAGACCCTTGAGCAGGGCGGCCTCCTGCCAGGGGGGCAGCGCCACCCCCAGCTTGCCGGGCCGCAGCAGCTCATCCTGGGCGATGCGGTCCAGCGCCGGGGGCGGGGCCTTGCCGGTGAGGCAGAAGTAGATGGTGGCGCACAGGGCATAGATGTCGGTCCAGGGGCCCTGGCCCTTCTGCTGGTACTGCTCCAGCGGGGCGTAGCCGTGTTTCAGGGTGATGGTCAGGGTCTCGTTGCCCTGGCTGGCCTCCCGGGCGCAGCCGAAGTCCAGCAGGCGCACCCGGCCGTTTTCCAGCATCAGGTTGTCGGGGGCGATGTCCCGGTGGAGCAGGCCGTTCTCGTGGACGATGCTCAGCGCCCCGAACAGCGGCTCCAGAATGGCGAACAGCTCCTCCGGGGGAATACGCCCGCCCCGCTGGCGGGCCAGCTCGCTGAAGGTGGTGCCCTCGATGTACTCCATCACGATGTAGGCGGTGTTGTTGGCCTCGAAGTGGTCCCGCACCCCCACGATCACCTGCTGCTTTGCCAGCCGGGCCATGGTGCGGGCCTCGTCCAGAAAGCGCTGCTTGCCCCGCTCAAAACTGCGGGCGGCCAGGCCCATGAAGCCGGTGACCTCCAGCGACACGGCGGCGTTGCGGGTGGAGCGGTCCAGGGGGTAGTACTCCTTGATGGCCACCTTCATCTCCAGCCGCAGATCGCAGCCGATGTAGGTGATGCCAAAGCCGCCCTCGCCCAGCACCCGGCCCACCAGATACCGGTCTTGCAGCACGGTGCCGGGGGGCAGGTGATGGGGCGAGGGCCTGTAGGCCCCCTCGGTGAGGCCGCACACCGGGCAGCTGCCGCCGGGGGGCACCGGGCTCATGCAGTAGGTGCAGAATTTCTTTTCCACGGCGGCAGTCCTCCTTTCTTTCGCGCGTTACTATAATAATGACAGAAATCGTTTCGTTTCACAAGCATTTCCCCTTTTTTGGGCAGGTCAGGCGAAGAGCAGCACCAAAACAAGGATCGCCAGCCCCAGGATCACGGCGCCCGCCGCCGTCAGCAGCATGTGGGCCCGCTCGTCCAGCAGTTTCTGCAGCCGACGCTGGCCCGTCCGTGCATAGCCCGCCGCCCAGATCCGGCCCGCGCGCAGCCGCTGCCACAAGGTGGGCGGCAGGGGCGGGGGCGGCGGGTCCTCTATCCAGGGGCCGGGGGGCGGTTTCAATTCCTCCAGCCGGGCCTCGAACCGATCCGCCAGCTCCTCCATGGAGCCGGGGCGGGCGGTGGGCTGCAGCTCCGTCCCCCAAAGCAGCAACCGCTCCAGCTCGGCGTCCATCTCCACCCCCAGGGCGCCGGGGGGGACCAGCTTGTCGGCGCCGTCCGTCATCGCCATGAACAGGCGGTCCGGCGCGGCGGGGGGCACCTGGCCGGTGATGCAGTAGTACAGGGTGGCGCACAGGGCGTAGATGTCGGTGTAGGGGCCCTGGCCCCGGGTCTGGTACTGCTCGATGGGGGCAAAGCCGGGTTTCAGCACCACCGTCATGGAGCGGCCGTCCTCCATGGAGCGGGCGCAGCCGAAGTCCAAAAGGGTGAGGGAGCCGTCCGGCATGAGCATCAGGTTGTCGGGGGCGATGTCCCGGTGGAGCACCCCCGCCCGGTGGAGGCGGCCCAGGTCTCTCATCAGGGGCAGGGCCTTTTGCAGCAGCGGCACCGGCTCAAAGGTCTGGCCGGCTCTCAGCGCCTGGCGCAGGGTCACCCCGTCCAGGTAGTTCATCACCATGTAAGCGGTGTTGTTTTTTTCAAAAAAATCCAGTACCTGTACGATGGAGGACAGCCCGCTCACCGCCCGCACCATGCTGGCCTCGCTGAGAAAGCTGTTCTTGCCCCGCTGGTAGATCTCCCCGGTGCCCTCCAGAGGCAAAAGGTTGCCCCGCAGGTCCCGCTGGGGCTGGCAGCGCGTCGGGAAATACTCCTTGATGGCCACCGACCGGCCGCTGTTCAGCTCCTTGCCGATGTAGGTGATGCCAAAGCCCCCCTCGCCCTTGGCCACGCCCACCAAAAAGCTGTTGCGGGCGGGGCTGACCAGCACCGTGCCCACCGGCAGCTGGTGGTCGGCGGCGCGGGCGCCGGCGTCCTGCCCGCACCAGGGGCAATACCGGCTGCCCGGGGGAACGTCCTTCATGCAGTGGGGGCAGAATTCCCGGGCCATCAGCCTGGCCTCCTTTCCGCCACCACAAAGGTCTGGGCCTGGCCGCCCAGCCAGAAGGCCTCGCCGGGGCGAAGGCGGATGGTCTGCCCGCCGCTCAGGCGGCTGCCGGGGCTCACAAAGGTGCCGTGGGTGGAGCCCATGTCCTTCAGATAGAGCTCGCCGTTTTCCACCCACACCGCGCAGTGGCAGCCGCTGACGCC
The DNA here is from genome assembly GCA_019119025.1 of Candidatus Allofournierella excrementigallinarum. Lineage (GTDB taxonomy): Bacteria > Bacillota > Clostridia > Oscillospirales > Ruminococcaceae > Allofournierella_A > Allofournierella_A excrementigallinarum. The sequence goes on along the minus strand of DWXV01000030.1, from coordinate 3,740 downwards.
GGCGGTGGTGGTGGGCAACGTCACGGTGCAGCGGGCGGGGTCGCGGCCCAGGATGAGCTGGCCGGAGGAGGGCAGGGCGAACCGCCTGCCCTCCAGCGCGCCCGCCACGCCCTGCAGCCGGTAGCCGGAGTCGTTGGCGGAAGGCGCCTTGGCGGGCGGCGTTGCGGGGGCGGCTTTTTTCCGCTTTTTCACCACCAGCACCACCGCCACGGCTGCCGCCGCGGCCGCCACCAGGCCCACCGCCAGCCCGACCAGCACCCAGGGGATGCCGCCGGCCATGGTGTAGGGCACATTGTTGGCGTTGAGCATGGGCAGCGCCTCGTTGATGTTCACCGCGTAGTTGGCCTGCTCGCCGGCGGTGTTGGCCACCGAGTAGGTGTTCACCCCCAGCACCTGGGCCCGCCCGTTCACCATCGGCCCGCCGGAGTTGCCGTGGCGGATCTCCGCGTCGGTGAGGATCTGCCCCACGCCGGTGCCCGCCACGGTGGAGATGCGGCTCACTATTCCGGTGCTCACGGTGGCGTCCGCCTCACCGCGGGTGGTGGTGGATTCCTTCAGCACGTTGTCGGAGATGCCGGGGTAGCCCACCGTGTACACGGTGTCGCCCACCATGTCGTCGGTGGGGCTGCACAGGGTCAGGGCCGCCCGCTTGTCGGTGGCGGCGGACAGGCGCACCAGCGCCAGGTCACGGGTGGCGTCGTAATCCACCACATAGGCCTCGGTGAAGTCCTGGCTGTCGAAGTAGACCCGCACCTTGGCCCGGCCGGTCACCGTGGCGCCGCTGGCGTCGGTGCCCATCAGCAGCTCGCCGGCGCCGTTTTCCAGGTAGTAATCCACCACATGGTGGTTGGTGATGAGATACTCCACCGGCTGGTTCTTTTCGCCCACGAAAAAGCCGCTGCCCCAGCCGGCTTCCTGCCACTGGTCGCCCACCTGGATGCCCACCGCCACCACCGCGATGCCGTGGCGGGCGGTGGTGATCACGTCGCTGGCCGCAAGGGCCGGGCAGGCGAGGGCCGCCGCCAGCACAAGGCTCATCAGGATCGCAAACACACGTTTCATCAGTCATTCTCCTCTCGGTGTTCTTCCGGTTCCGCCCGCAGCCACAGGGCGACGGCGGTGTTGTTGTCGCTGTTTGGCGGGGCCTTTTGCCGCCGCAGCGCCCGCATGGCCGCGAGCCACGCCTGGGGGGAGTCGGCGGCGGCCAGCGTTTGCTCCATCTCCTCTTCCAGCACATACTCCCAAAAGCCGTCGGTGCACAAAAGGAAGGCGCAGTCCCCGGCGGGCAGGGCCGTTTCGCCCCCGTCCGCCTCCAGGTCCCCCTCCTGGCCCAGGGCCCGGTAGATGCAGGCCCGGTCCTCGTGGAAGCGGATCTGGTCCGGGGTGATCTGCCCCAGCAGCACCGCGATCTGGGAGGCACTGTGGTCCCGGCTCTGCCAGGCCAGCCGCCCGCCCTCAAAGCGATAGATGCGGCTGTCGCCGGCGTAGGCCCAGGCGCAGCGGCCCGGCTCCAGGGCCAGCACCGCCGCGGTGGTCTTCATGCGGCAGGCGGGGGATTGCAGGGCCAGCACCGCCCGGTGGGCCCGGCCCACCAGCGCCTTGAGCTCGGCGGGGTCGGCGGCGCCGCTCCAGCCGGCCAGAATGGCGCGCACCGCCGCCGCCGAGGCCTCCTCGCCCTTTCCGTGGCCCCCCAGGCCGTCGCCCAGGGCCACGCAGAGCCGGTCGGCGTTCAGCCGGCGGCAGGCCACGGTGTCCTCGTTGCGCGCCCGGCCGCCCTGGTCGGTGTAACTTGCGTATCGGATCAATGCCAAGGCACCCCTTCTCTGTTTAAGATACGCCGTCCGCCTCCGCCTGCCCGCCGCGGCAGGCCAGGATCACGGCGGTGTAGTTGTCCTGATCGGAAAAGCCCTTGCCGGCGATGGCGCTCTCCAGCGCCCGGGCGGCCTTTTCCGGCGGGGCGTTCAGGGCTTCGTTCAGTTCCTCCCGGGAAAGGGCGTTGTACACCCCGTCGCTCATCAGCACCACCCGGTCGCCGGGCGCGAGAGGCAGGGGGGCGGCGGGCAGGTCCACGCCCTTGAGGGCCCCCATGCCCACAAAGCTGGTGAGCGCGCCGCCCTTTTCGTCCCCCAGGGCGGCGGCCAGGGAAAGTTCGCCGTTCACCGCCCGCAGGGCCAGCTCGTTGCGGTAGATGTGCTCCCGGTTGAGCTGGTAAAGCGTCCCCCGCCGCCACAGGCAGACGCGGCTGTCGCCCACGGTGAGAAAGTGGAGTTTGCCCTCCCGCAGCAGCGCCAGCACCAGGGTGGAGCCGCTTTTGCGCAGGCCCTCGGGGCCCAGCAGCTCGTTCACCGCCTGCACTGCCCGGCCCGCCAGCGCCAGCAGGGTCACCTCGCCCCCCTCGTCGCCGGGGCGCTGGGCAAAGGCGTCCAGGGCAGCCTGCACGGCGGCGGCGCTCACCCGATCGCCGTCCGAAAGGCCGCCCATGCCGTCCGCCACCACTGCCAGCAGCCCGTGGGTGGGCAGCAGCGCCTGGTCAGACACAGCGAAGCAGTCCTGCTGGCACTCCCGGGCCCCCTGCTGGTGGAGCTTGCCGACCTCGTAGCCCGTCACCGGGCCCGGCTCCCGGGACGCGGCGGCCCGGCGGCGGGCGCGCCGGCGCATCAACAGAAGGGCGACGATCGCCGCCACCGCCAGTGCCAGCGGCACGAACACCGCCAGCGTCGCCGCCCACACCGGCAGGCAGAAGGCGGCCAGCAGGCCGGTGTCCGGGTCGAATACCAGCCACTCAGCCATCGGTCTTTCCTCCGTCGGCCCAGCTGAACTGCTCGCCGCACAGCCCCACGAACAGCAGCTTGGTGTTGCCGATGGTGATGCGGTCGTAGTTGTGCAGTTCCACGCCGCCGCCGATCACCGGCAGGTCGTTCACCAGCAGCACGTTCTTGCCCAGCTCGTGGGCGATGTAAAAACGCTTTGTCTGGGGCACATAGGTCACGTTGGCGTCCTTTTCGGCGGAGATGGCAGCGTCCCCCTGGATGCGGATGTCGCCCGTCTCCCGGCCGATGTAGTTGTAGCCGGTGTGGATGCGGTAGTCGGTGCCCCGGCAGGGGCCATCCACCGCCACCAGCCAGCCCACCACCGGGGCGGGAGCGCCGGCGGGGGCGTCCACGTCCACGAACTGGGTCTTTCCCATGTTGTTCCCCGGGTTCGTCGGCGTGAGCGGGTCGATGGTATTGCTGAAATTCCGGCCGGGCTGCTCCCGGGGGCGGTCACCGCCCCCGTTGCCCGGGGAGAAGGGGTCCTCCGTTTCGGGAAAAGTTCCCGACGCGCAGAGCGGGCATCTGTCGTATTGGTTGGCGTCGTAGTAGTGGCCCTTGGGGCAGCTGATGATTTTTTGCAGGATCTCCGCCATGGTGTATTCCTCCTTCATCTTGGCCGGGACGCGCCGGTGCTCGCGGCCCGGCCTTTGTTCAATGCCTGCATTGTACCACGGCGGGGCGACCCCTCCGTCCAACCTTTTTCCGCGGGCTTTCAGCGGGCCGAAAGCCGCACTGCCGGTTTTCCGCCGCCCGGCGTTCGGGCGCAAAAAAACACCGTCTGCAAAAGCAGACGGTGTCAGACTGTCGAAAAACCTGTTGTGGCAATCAAGCCACAGCAGTTTTTTTGCATAGAAACAAAAAAGAAAATGGAAAAAGCAGCGAAATGCACGGCGATTCTTCTTGCAATTTCGTCCGTTTTCCGCCATC
>DWXV01000029.1 GCA_019119025.1 Candidatus Allofournierella excrementigallinarum | reverse complement strand
GGCGGAAAATCCGCCGGGGCCCCTCCCCTTCTCCCCGTTGACCCGCGCCGGGCCGCCGCTTTATAATGGAAACAATAAGGAGGGATCGCCCATGAACGAAATCCTGCGCCAGCTGGCCGCGCGCAAAAGCGTGCGGGCCTATGCCGGCGGGCCGGTGACGCCAGAGGAAAAGCAGGCCATCCTGCAAGCCGCCTTCGACGCGCCCACCGCGGGCTGCCAGCAGCTTTACACCATCATCGACGTGACCGACCAGGCGCTGAAGGAGCGGCTGGCGGACCTGTGCGACCACCAGCCCTTCATCGCCGCCGCGCCGCTGGTGCTGGTGTTTCTGGCGGACTGCCGCCGCTGGGAGCAGTGCTACCGGGCGGCGGGCCTTTCGCCCCGGGCCCCCGGCCCCGGCGACCTGCTGCTGGCCGCGGCCGACGCCTGCATCGCCGCCCAGAACGCCGTGACCGCCGCCGAAAGCCTTGGCATTGGCAGCTGCTACATCGGCGACGTGATCGAGCAGTGCGAGGAAATGCGCAGGGCCCTGGCCCTTCCCCCCGCCGTGGTGCCCGCCGCCATGGTGGTGTTCGGCCGCCCCACCGGCCAGCAAAAGGCCCGGCGCAAGCCCGCCCGCCTGCCCATGGAGTATGTGGTGTGCGAGAACGCCTACGCCGAGCGCACCCCCGAAGAGCACCGGGCCGCCCTCGCCGCACAGGCCGCCGCGGACGGAAAGCCCGCCTTCGACTTCGACGCCTGGGTGCGCGCCTTCGCCGCCCGCAAGTACGAGAGCGATTTTTCCCGGGAAATGAGCCGCAGCGCGTCGGTCTATCTCAGGGATTTTGAGGGCTGGGACCGCTGAGCGGCCCGCATTTTTGTGATTTTTGCAGCCAATATTCCATTTTGTATATTTGGAAGGCAAAAAGGGACGCCCCGGACCCTGGCGGGTCGGGGCGTCCCTTTTTCATTTGTTTGGGCCCAGGGTCTCCCTGGCCGGCCTTGTCATGCGCCGGTCTTTTCGCCCAGGGTGACCTGCAGGGTGATGAGCTCGCGGTCACGGTCCACCTGGATCTCCACCACGTCGCCCACGTTGTAGGCTTTGAGGGCGTTGGTCACGTCGTCGGTGGTCTCCACCAGCTGGGTGCCGATGCTCACGATGCGGTCGCCCGCCTTCATGCCGGCGGCCTCGGCGCCGGAGCCGGCGTCAACGCTGTTGACATAGACGCCCAGGCTGCTCACGCCGTACTGCATGGCGGTCTGCACATCGCCCACAGTGATGACGGTGATGCCCAGGGCGGGGCGGCCGGTGACGTAGCCGTTCTCCAGCAGGTCCTGCACCACGGTTTTCATGGTGTTCACCGGGATGGCGAAGCCCAGGCCCTCGGCCTCCTCATCGGAGTATTTGGCGTTGACGATGCCGATCAGTTCCCCGTTGGTGTTGAACAGGCCGCCGCCGGAGTTGCCCGGGCTGATGGCCGCGCTGGTCTGCATCAGGGTCATCTGGTTGCCTTCCACCGAGATGTCACGGTTCAAAGCGGAGACGATGCCGTCGGTGACGGTGCCGCCCAGGGTGCCCATGGGGTTGCCCACGGCGATGACCACTTCGCCCACCTGCACATTGTCGGAATCGCCCAGCACCGCCGGGGTCAGGCCGGTGGCGTCGATCTTCAGCAGGGCGATGTCGCTCTGCTGGTCGGCGCCCACCACGGTGGCGGTGTAGGTGGAGTCGTCGTGCAAAGTCACGGTGATCTGCTGGGCGCCCTCCACCACGTGATAGTTGGTGACGATGTAGCCGTCGGTGGTGAGGATGACGCCGCTGCCGGCGCCGCTGAGCACCTGCTGGCCGCCCCAGAAGTAGTTGTTGGTGACAAGCTGCTCGGTGGTGACCACCACAACGCTGGGGCTCACCGCGCTGGCCACGTCCGCCAGGCTGCCGGTGGAAGAAGAGGTGGAGGTGGCGCTGCCGCTGGGCGCGGCCTGGTACATCACCGTCTGGCCGCCGTTCTTGCTGGCCACCAGATAGCCGGCATAGCCGCCGCCGAAGCTGACCGCCGCCACCAGCACCAGGGCCAGCACCGCGGCCAGGATGCGCTTGGCGGCGCCCCGCTTTTTGCGGGGCGGCTCGCCCGCCGGGCCGCCGGGCGTCTGCCCGGCAGGGGCGCCCGGCGCGGGGGGCGCGGGGTCGTATCCGTTCTGATAGAGACCGGAGTAATCGTATTCCCATTTGTTTTCCATAAAGATTCATCCTTTCGGGTAAACAGCGGGCCGGGGCGGATACGCCCTCAAAAGAGCCCTCTGCGATCGTTCTGACCATAGTATATCGGCCAATCGTGAAAAACCTTCAAAGCCGGGGTGAAAGAATTGTGAAATCCCCATATTTCGCGCTATAATGGGAATATCACGCGGATGCGGCTTGTGGATATGCTACCACAAAACGGGGCATCCCGCAACCGTTTCGCAAAAAGGAGGCCGCCCATGCGCATCGACGGGCACCGGGAAGGGGAGCGTCTTGCCCTCACCCTTTATAAAGAACAGCAGCCGGTGGGCGTCTGCCGCCTGCGCCTTGCCCCCGGCCGGGTGGATCTGGAGGAGTTTTTCATCGACGAAAGCTGGCGGGGCAGGGGCTACGGCAGCTATCTGCTCAAGCAGGCCCTGCACGCCACCGGGGGCTTTTGCGCCTGCAGCCTGCACGCCGCCCCGCCCCCGGAAAGCGAGGCCGCGGCGGCCCTCCTGCGCAAGTTCGGCTTCGCGCCCGCCGGGGGCATCTGGCTGCGCCGCCGCGCGCCGGAGCTCAGCGCCGTGGGCCTCGTCCATGAATTCCTGGCTTCGCGCCTTTGCACCGGGGGCTTTTTCATCGACGCCACCTGCGGCAACGGCCACGACACCGCCTTTCTGTGCCGCCTGGCGGGGCCGGTGGGGAAGGTGCTGGCGCTGGACGTGCAGCAAAAGGCGGTGGAGGCCACCCGCGCCCGGCTGGAAGCCGAGGGCCTTGCCTCCATCGCCCGGGTGGTGCAGGCGGACCACGCCCGGCTGGCCCAGTTTGCCGGGCCGGCCAGCGCCGACTGCGTGGTGTTCAACTTCGGGTACCTTCCGGGGGCGGACCACGCCCTTTTCACCACCCCGGCCAGCAGCCTGCCGGCCCTTTCGGCGGCGCTGGACATCCTCAAGCCCGGCGGCGTGCTGGCGGCCTGCCTTTACAGCGGCGGCCCCAACGGCGACGGGGAAAGGAACGCGGTGGAGGGGTTTTTCGCCGCCCTGCCCCTGGAAAGATACACGGTGCTCGCCTGCCGCTTCGCCAACTGGGCGCCCACCGCGCCCCTGCCCTGTTTCGTGCTGAAAAAGCAAAGCAAAAATGCCCCGTTCCCCTTGCCAAGCGGGCTTTGAACGGGTAGAATTAAAATGTTGTGACTTTTTAGAAGGAAACCCACCGGGGCTTTGCTGCCCCGCGCATGACCAGAGGAGGAAGAAGCTATGGCCGATCTGCGGCAGGAGATCGCGCGCAGGCGCACCTTTGCCATCATCAGCCACCCGGACGCCGGCAAGACCACCCTCACCGAGAAGCTGCTGCTCTACGGCGGGGCCATCCAGCAGGCGGGCAGCGTGAAGGGCAAGCAGAGCGCCCGCCACGCGGTGAGCGACTGGATGGAGATCGAAAAGCAGCGCGGCATCTCCGTCACCAGCAGCGTGCTGCAGTTTGAATACGACGGGCGCTGCGTGAACATTCTGGACACCCCCGGCCACCAGGATTTTTCCGAAGACACCTACCGCACCCTGATGGCCGCCGACGCGGCGGTGATGGTGCTGGACGCGGCCAAGGGCGTGGAGGCCCAGACCATCAAGCTGTTCAAGGTGTGCACTTTGCGGCACATCCCCATCTTCACCTTCATCAACAAGATGGACCGGGAGGCCCGGGACCCCTTTGACCTGATGGAGGAGATCGAAAACATCCTGGGCATCCGCACCTATCCCATGAACTGGCCCATCGGCTGCGGCAAGGAGTTCAAAGGCGTGTTCGACCGGCAGAGCCGCCACATCCTGGCCTTCCAGAGCGACGGCAAGGCCAACGGCGTGAAAATCCTCGATAAGATCGAGGCGGAACTGGGCGACGAGCGTCTGGACGGGCTGCTCGGCGCGCCGCTGCACGAGAAGCTCAGCGAGGACATCGAGCTGCTGGACGGCGCCAGCTACGACTTTGACATGGACGCGGTGAACGCCGGTTCCCTGAGCCCCGTGTTCTTCGGTTCGGCGCTGACCAACTTCGGCGTGGAGCCCTTTTTGAAGGAATTCCTGCGGCTGGCCCCCTCCCCTCTGCCCCGCACCAGCGGCGGCGTGCCGGTGGAGCCTGCGCAGGAGGCCTTCTCCGGCTTCATCTTCAAGATCCAGGCCAACATGAACAAGGCCCACCGGGACCGCATCGCCTTCATGCGCATCTGCTCCGGCCGCTTTGAGCGGGGCATGGAGGTGACCCATGTGCAGCAGGGCAGGAAGATAAAGCTGGCCCAGTCCACCCAGCTGATGGCCCAGGACCGGGCCACCGTGGACGAGGCCTTTGCCGGCGACATCATCGGCCTGTTCGACCCGGGCATCTTCTCCATCGGCGACACCCTGTGCACCGGCAAGGAGCCCATCCGCTACGCGGGCATCCCCACCTTCGCCCCCGAGCACTTCGCCCGGGTGACCCAGGTGGACACCATGAAGCGCAAGCAGTTCGTGAAGGGCATGGAGCAGGTGGCCCAGGAGGGCGCCATCCAGATCTTCCGGGAGCTGGGCGGCGGCATGGAGGAGGTCATCGTGGGCGTTGTGGGCGTGTTGCAGTTCGAGGTGCTGGAATACCGGTTGAAAAACGAATACAACGTGGACATCCGCATGCAGAACCTGCCCTACGAGCACATCCGCTGGATCGAGAACGAGGATTTGGACCCCAAGGCCCTGGACCTGACCAGCGACACCCGGCGCATCGAGGACCTGAAGGGCTCGAAGCTGCTGCTGTTCACCTCTCCCTGGGCCATCGCCTGGGCCGAGGAGCACAACCCCGGCCTGCGCCTGAGCGAGTTCGGCAACCGGGAAGATTGATTTTTTGCACAGCATACGGGCAGCGCCCCGGCCAAAAGGCCGGGGCGCTTTTTTCGCGGCGGCGGGCTTTTTCGGGGCGGGCGCAGTTCGTCCCGCCCCGCATTTGACCTGCATTTTGACTTGCATTTTAACTTGCAGCGGGCCTCGCCGGCCCTTTTGAGGCACCCTCGCCCCGTCCCGTCCACCGCCGGAAAAAAGCCCGCCAGGCCGCCCGGGCAAAAGAAAAGAGCACGTCCTTCGACGTGCTCTTTTTGGCTCCCCCTGTTGGGCTCGAACCAACGACCCTGCGGTTAACAGCCGCATGCTCTACCGACTGAGCTAAGGAGGAATATGCACGCTGCCCTGTCGTGCAGCGTGATTTATTATAGCAGGGTTTGAGAAGGCTGTCAACCCTTTTCCGCCGATTTTTTAAAGAACGGCCCGCCGCCAGAACTCCGCCGCCCGCCGAAGCCAGCCGGCGCAGGGCAGCCCTTCGCTCAGGCCCACGCCATGGCCCACGCCCGGCCAGGAGACGTGCTCGCAGCGCACCCCCGCCGCTTCCAGCGCCGCCAGCAGCATCCGGCTGTTGGCGGGGTCCACGGTGGCGTCCGCCTCGCCCCACCATAGGAAGGTGGGCGGCCAGGCGGCAGTGACCAGCTTCTCCGCGCTGGTCCTTTCCACCAGCGCCGGGCCGGGGTCCGCCCCCAGCAGCCGCAGGCGGCTGCCCGCGTGGGCCAGGGGCTCCTCCATGGTGACGACCGGGTAGCAGAGCACCAGCGCCGCCGGCCGGGGCAGGCCGAACCGTTTCCAGCCCTGGGCCTCGCTGGCGAAGAGCGCCGCCAGGTGCCCGCCCGCCGACGCGCCCCACACGGAATAGTCCGCCGGGTCCACGTTCAGCTCCTCCGCCCGGGCGAGGATGCCCCGCACCGCGGCGGCCGCATCCTCCAGCGGGGCGGGAAAGCGGGCCGCCCGCCCCACGGAATAGCGCACCCCAAAGGCCGCGCAGCCCAACCCGTTCAGCCGCCGGGCAAAGCCCTCCCCTTCCAGCGGGTCGGAAATTTTTTCGTAGCCCCCGCCGGGGCAGATCACCGCAAAGGGATGGCGCGCGCCGTCCAAAAGAGGGTATTCGTCCACCCGCACCGGGGTCCTGCCGGGATACTCCATACGCCGTCCTCCTTTTTAAAAGCCGCAGAGGTCTTCAAACGTTCCTGCGGCAAGCGTATCATGCGTTGGCCCGTTTGTCCTGCAGCCTGTTTTATTCCTCGCCCTGGGTGTAGCGCGCGCGGTAGCGCAGCGGCGTCATGCCGGTGACGCGGCGGAACACCTTGGTGAAATAGCTCTGGTCGTCGAACCCCACGGCGCTGGCCACGTCGGTGATGCGCAGATCCTCGTGGAGCAAAAGCTGCCGCGCCTTGCCGATGCGCACGGCGTTGAGATAGTCGTTGAAGGAGGTGCCCGTCTCCTCCTTGAACACCCGGCTCAGGTAGGCCGGCGAGAGGAACACCCGCTGGGCCAGCTGCTCCAGCGTGACCTTTTCGTAATAGTGGGTCTCGATGTGCTGCATGCACAGGTGGATGGCGTGGGCGTGGCGCATGTCCGAATAGCGGAACACGCTGTCCATCAGGCGGTTCACCGCGTCGCTCAGCACGGCGCACATGGCCTCGATGTCCCCCGCCTGCTCGATGCGCCCGCGGCTCTCGTGGCACAGCCGCAGGGTGGCGCCGCTCTCCGCGCCCGCCTCCACCGCCGCCCGCCCGGTGAGGGCCAGCAATTCGCACACCCGGGATTTCACCGTGTCCAGCTGCTGGCCGGTGGCCAGCAGGATGTGGCCCAGAAGCCGGTTCAAAAGGCTGCGCGCCTGGTCCTTTTCCGAGCGGCGGATGCTGCGCAGGAAGGCCTTTTCCACCGCGAAGGGATAGGGCGGCGGCTGTTCCTCCTGCTTGAGCTGCAAAATGTAGCTGTTGATCTGGCCCTGGATGGCGTCCGCCGATTGCACCTGGCGCATCCGCTCCGAGGCCGACACCTTGTTCATAAAGCCCACCGCCATGAACAGCAGCGTGGACATCCGGCTCACCGTGGCCGTGGGGATGACCCGCACGTTTTCCAGCTCCGCCACCACCCGGGCCCGCCGTTCTTCCTCCAGCGCCATCAGCTCGCAGTCGATGAAGTCCTCTTTTTCCACCATCAGGAAGGGCCCCGCCGTGATGCGGGCGCAGCTGTCCAGCTCGCCCAGAAGGGGCGACACAAAGCAGGTCAGCCCCATGGGGCAATAATAGATGTAGCGCCCGCCGAAGCGCTCGGCCTCGGCCATGCTGTAGTTCTGGGCCCGCACGCACTGGGCCGCCGGCCGGCCCGCCAGCCGGCAGATGCGGCAGGCAGAGCAGCCGTAGCCATACTCCGCAAGGGTGGCTCCCTCTTTGTCCGACACGATGCACCCCAGCCCGGTGGAGGCGGAAAAGGCCGCCGCACACTCCCGCGCAAGGGTGAGGTCAAAGGTTTTTTCCACCGCCTTCCCCTCCTTTTGGAACCGCTTTTTATATTAATAAAATATTACCAAAAATCGCAGGCGATTACAAGCGCCGGGCGGCGGCGATATGCTATCCTATGCTCAGAACCAGGCGGCCGCGCGCCGCTGCAAAACCAAAGAACGGAGGAAGAGCATCCATGAGCATTCTGACCGACATTTCCGAAAATCTCCAGAAGGGCAAAGCCAAGATCGTAAAGGAGCTGGTGCAGCAGGCCATTGATCAGGGCATTCCCGTGGAGCAGATCCTGGACGAAGGCCTTCTGGCCGGCATGGGCGTGATCGGCGAAAAGTTCAAGAACAACGAGGTGTTCGTGCCCGAAGTGCTGGTGGCCGCCCGCGCCATGAACATGGGCGCGGCGCTGCTCAAGCCCCTGATGGCCCAGGCGGGCGTGGAGGCCGTGGGCAAGGTGTGCATCGGCACCGTGAAGGGCGACCTGCACGACATCGGCAAGAACCTGGTGAAGATGATGATGGAGGGCAAGGGCCTGGAGGTCGTCGACCTGGGCACCGACGTGGCCCCCGAGACCTATGTGCAGACCGCCATCGACCAGGGCTGCCAGATCATCTGCTGCTCCGCCCTGCTCACCACCACCATGGGCATGATGGAAGAGGTGGTGAAGAAGGCCGAGGAGGCCGGCATCCACGGCAAGGTGAAGATCATGGTGGGCGGCGCGCCCGTCACCCAGACCTTCTGTGACCAGATCGGCGCCGACTGCTACACCGCCGACGCCGCTTCCGCCGCCGACGCCGCCGTTTCCATCTGCAAGGCGTCCGCCTGAGCCGGGAGGGGGCCTTGCCATGAAGCGTGATATGAAAGCCTGGCTGGAGGCGCTGCGCGACGCCCCGGTCAAGAAAGCGATGCCCATCCTCTCCTTCCCCGCGGTGCAGCTGATGGGCATCACCGTGCGCCAGCTCATCTCCAGCGCCGAGGCCCAGGCCCAGGCCATGGAGCTGGTGGCAGAGCGCACCGACGCCGCCGCCAGCGTGAGCCTGATGGATCTTTCGGTGGAAGCCGAGTGCTTCGGCTCCGAGATCCGCGTGTCCGACGAGGAAGTGCCCACCGTGGTGGGCAGCATCGTCGCCGACGAGACGCAGGCCCGGGCGCTGGAAGTGCCCGCCGTGGGCGCGGGCCGCACCGGCCTGTGCGTGGAGGCCATCCGCAAGGCGGCCGGGCGCATCACCGACCGGCCGGTCTTTGCCGGGGCCATCGGCCCCTTCTCTTTGGCCGCGCGCCTGATGGACGTGACCGAGGCGATGGTGCTGTGCTACGACGAGCCGGACATGGTGCACATCCTGCTGGAAAAATCCACCCGCTTTATCACCGATTACTGCCGCGCCTTCAAAGAGGCGGGCGCGAACGGCGTGGTCATCGCCGAGCCGGTGGCCGGGCTGCTGAGCCCCGCGCTGGAGGAGGAGTTCTCCGCGCCCTATGTCAAGCGGATCGTAAACGCCGTGCAGGACGATTCCTTCCTGGTGATCTACCACAACTGCGGCGGGGCGGTCATCCGCCAGATCGACTCCATCCTCTCCACCGGGGCCGCCGCCTACCACTTCGGCAACGCCATCGACATGGCCGAAATGATGCCCCACATCCCCGCCCACACCGTGGCCATGGGCAACGTGGACCCGGCGGGCGAGTTCCGGGGCGGCACCCCCGAGTCCATCCGCGCCGCCACCTGGAAGGTGATGGAAGCCTGCCGGGAATACCCCAACTTCGTCATCTCCTCCGGCTGCGACATCCCGCCCCTTTCCCGCTGGGAGAACATCGACGCGTTCTTCGCCGCGGTGGCGGAGTTCTACGCGCGATGAGCGGCGGGTGGAGGGAGGCGCTGCGCCTGCGGGTGCTGGAAGAGGGCGCGTTCCGGGCAGCCTTCCTGCCGGTGGCGGACATCCGCTTCGACCGGGCTTTCCGGGACGTGTGCGCTGCCAACGCCTGCGGCAACTACGGCCGCTGCTGGATGTGCCCGCCGGACGTGGGCGGCATCGACGAGATGATGGCCGAGGCCCAAAGCTACGACACGGCGCTGGTCTACCAGACGGTGGACCCGCTGGAGGACAGCTTCGACTTTGAGGGCATGATGGACGCCGCCGCCCGCAGCAGCCGGCTGAACCAGAAGCTCACCGGCATTTTGCGAGAGGGGGCTTTCCCCCGCTGGCTGCAGCTGGGGGCCGGAGGCTGCCATGTGTGCCAGGTGTGCGCCAGGCGCACGGGCGAGCCCTGCCGCCACCCGGACCTGGCCCTGGCCTCGCTGGAGACCTATGGCGTGGACGTGTCCAAACTGGCCGAGGCGGCCGGCATGAAATACATCAACGGGCAGAACACCGTCACCTTCTTCGGGGCGGTGCTGTTCGGCAAAGGAGAGTGAGGGCGGCCATGGTCACCATCACCGTCAACGGCACAGCCTGCCGCGCCGAAGCCGGCGCCCGGCTGATGGACTGCCTGCCGGCCCACGCGGCCCCCGAGGCCCCCTGCGGCGGGGCGGGGCGCTGCGGCAAGTGCCGGGTGGCGGCCCGGGGTGTTTTGAGCGAGCCCTCCCCCGAGGAGCTGCGCGCCCTTTCGGCCGGGGAGCTGGCCCGGGGGGTGCGCCTTGCCTGCTGCGCCCGGGCGCTGGGCGACTGCGAAGTGCTCACCGGCACAGACGCCCCCGCCTTTATCCTGGGCGAAAGCGAGGCCCTGCCCGCCCCCGCGCCCATGTTCCGCCGGGCGGGCGCGGCGGTGGACGTGGGCACCACCACCCTGGCCGCCTGCCTCTACGGCCCGGACGGCGCGCTGCTGGCCCAGGCCGGCAAAATGAACCCCCAGCGGCGCTGGGGCGCGGACGTCATCAGCCGCATCGAGGCCTCCCGCCGGGGCGGGGGCGAAGAACTAGCCCGCGCCGTGCGGCAGGGCATCAACGAACTGCTGGCGGAAATGTGCGCCGCGGCGGGCCTTTCCGCCGGCGCGCCGGACGCCCTTGTCGTCACCGGCAACACCGCCATGCTCTATCTGCTCACCGGCTCCGACCCGGACTGCCTGGCCCACGCGCCCTTCGAGGCCGGCCGGCTGTTCGGCGAGACGCTCGCCGGCGGGGACCTGGGCCTTTGCTGCCCCGGCGCGGCGGTGTACCTGCCCCGGTGCATCTCCGCCTTTGTGGGGGCGGACACCGCCACCGCCCTGCTGGCCGCCGGCCTGACCGGGCGGCGCGGCGTGCATCTGCTGGCGGACATCGGCACCAACGGCGAGATCGTTTTGTGGGATGGGCGTCAGCTCTCCTGCTGCTCCACCGCCGCCGGCCCCGCCTTTGAGGGGGCGGGCCTGTCCATGGGCATGCCCGGGAAAGCGGGCGCGGTGGACCACGTCACGGTAAAAGGCGGCGCGCTTTCGGCCCATGTGCTGGGCGGGGGCGAGGCCGAGGGCATCTGCGGCAGCGGCGTGGTGGACGCGCTGGCCTGCCTGCTGGCCACCGGCGGCCTGGACGAGAGCGGCCTGCTGGACCCGGAGCCCGCGTCCGTCTGCGGCAAGGTGCGGCTGACCCAGAAGGACGTGCGGGCGGTGCAGCTGGCCAAGAGCGCCGTGGCGGCGGGCCTCGCCACCCTGACGCAGACCGCCGGGCTGGGCTTTGACCGGGTGGAAAGCCTTTCCATCGCCGGGGGCTTCGGCAGCTATCTGGACGTGAAAAGCGCCGGGGCCATCGGCCTCATCCCGAAGGAGCTGGTGCCCCGCACCCGCATTTTGGGCAATGCGGCTTTGCGGGGCGCGGCGATGCTGCTGCTGAACAGCGGCCTGCATGCCCCCTGCGAAAAGACCGCCCGCAGGGCCGTCACCATAGACCTTGCCTCCAGCAAGGTGTTCTTTTCGGCCTACACCGGCTGCATGTTCTTCTGAAAAGCGCCGGGGCGCTTGACGCGGCGTCCCGCTGCTTTTATAATGAGGGCACGCGGCATTGTGCCGCGCACACAAAACCGAGAGCAAAAACAAAATAGCACTTTCGCATAAACGGGCAGGCATTGTTCAGAGAAGCCGGGTGAGAATCCCGCACGGTCCCGCCGCCGTGATGCGCGCTGTGCGCGCTGAGTCGGATCGCTGAGCCTGCTTTGGGTACACTTCACGATGGATGAATTGGACTGTTTTTCAGCAAATGTCACCCTTTCGTGTGTGGAAGGGTGATTTGTTTTTGCCGGAAAACAGGAGGTAATTCCATGAAAAAGCTTCTCAGTCTCATCCTCGCGCTGGCGCTGGCCGCCAGCGCCGCGGGCTGCGCCGCCCAGCCGGCCTCCGGCTCCGCTTCCGCGCCCGCGTCCGCCCCGTCCTCTTCCGTTTCGGCCCCTGCCGCCGGAAAGCCCGCCACCGACCCCAGCGGCGCCGAGGTGAGCATCCCCGACGAGATCGGCTCTGTGGTGGTGCTGGCGCCCTCCATCGCCGAGACGCTGGTGGCCCTGGGCTGCGGCGACCTCATTGTGGGCTACGACGCCCAGAGCGTGGGTCTCGCGGGTCTGCCCGCCGACGTGCCCACCTTCGACCTGATGCAGCCGGACATGGAGCAGCTGGCGGCCCTCAAGCCGGACGTGCTGTTCGTTTCCAACATGACCCTGTATGACCAGTCGAACCCCTACCAGCAGCTGATGGACCTGGGCGTCTGCGTGCTGTGCGTGCCCACCGCCGGCAGCATCGCCGCCATCCAGGAGGACGTCGCCTTCATCGCCGCCGCCATGGGCAAAAGCGCCGAGGGCGACGCCCTGCTGGCGGACATGCAAGCCGAGCTGGACCGCATCGCCGCCATCGGCGCCGCCGTGACCGACAAGAAAAGCGTCTACTTTGAGATCGGCGCCGCCCCCAGCATGTACAGCTTCGGCGGCGGCGTGTTCCTGAACGAGATGATCGAGCTCATCGGCGCCGAGAACATCCTGGCCGGCCAGGAGGGCTGGCTGGCGGTGGAGGCGGAGACCATCGTGGCCGCCGACCCGGACGTCATCCTCACCAACGTGAACTACATCGACGACCCCGTGGCCGAGATCCTGGGCCGCAGCGGCTGGGAAGGCATGAGCGCCGTGCAGAACGAGCAGGTGTTCTATATCGACAACATGGCCTCTTCCCTGTCCAACCAGAACATCGTGAAGGCGCTGGACCAGATGGCAAAGGCCGTCTATCCCGAGCTGTTCAGCGCGGAATAAGGCCATGAAGACAGCGGCTAAAATGTCGGTGCTGGCCGCTGCCGCCCTTGCCGCCCTCATCCTGGGCGTCGGGGTCGGCAGCGTCTTTATCCCCCCCGGCGAAGTGTGCGCCATCCTGGCGCACTTTTTCTTCGGTGCGCCCCTGCCTGAGGGCATCGACCCGGTCTACCCCAGCCTTGTGTTCAACATGCGGCTGCCCCGGGTGCTGATGGCCTTCCTCACCGGGGCGGGCCTGGCGGTGAGCGGCACGGTGATGCAGTCGGTGCTGCGCAACCCCCTGGCCTCCCCCTTCGGGCTGGGCGTTTCCGCCGGGGCGGGTCTCGGCGCCGCGCTGGTCATCGTGGCGGGGGCGTCCTCGGGCCTTTTGGGGGCCTTCCTGCTGCCCGTGGTGAGCCTCGCCTTCGCGCTGGTCACCGTGGTGCTGGTGGTGGGCTTTGCCACCCGGCTGGACCGCAGCCTCTCCAACACCACCATCGTGCTCACCGGCATGGTGGCCTCGCTGTTTCTGAACGCCATCATGAACCTGCTTTCCACCCTGTCCCCCCTTTACGCCCAGCAGATCAGCCTGTGGACGCTGGGCAGTTTTTCCTCCAAGGAGTGGAGCCAGGCGGCAGTGCTGGCCCCGGTGACCCTTTTGTGCACTCTGTTCTTCCTGCGCTTTTCCCGGGAGATGGACGTGATGACCTTCGGCGAGGAGCAGGCCCAGGCCATGGGCGTTGCCCTGCGGCGGATGAAATGGGTGCTCATCGGGGCCATCGCGGTGCTCACC
The DNA here is from genome assembly GCA_019119025.1 of Candidatus Allofournierella excrementigallinarum. Classification (GTDB taxonomy): domain Bacteria; phylum Bacillota; class Clostridia; order Oscillospirales; family Ruminococcaceae; genus Allofournierella_A; species Allofournierella_A excrementigallinarum. The sequence continues at coordinate 43,709 of DWXV01000029.1, read as the reverse complement.
GGCACCGCCACCGCCTTTGTGGGCATCATCGGCTTCGTGGACCTCATCGCGCCCCATGTGGTGCGGCGGTTCTTCGGCGCGGCCCACCGGCGGGTCATCCCGGCGGCGGCGCTCTTCGGCGGCGCTTTCATGGTGCTGTGCGATCTGGCGGCCCGCACCCTCATGCCGCCCCGGGAGATCCCCATCGGCTCCATCACGGCGCTGATCGGCGCGCCCTTTTTCATCTATGTCTATTTTGCCGGGCGAAGGAGGCGGTGACCTGTGCTTAAAGCGGAACATCTCGCCTGCGGCTACGGCGGCGAGCCGGTGGTGAAGGGCCTCTCCATCGAGGTGCCCGCCGGGGGGCGGCTGTGCGTCCTGGGGCCCAACGGCTGCGGCAAGACCACCCTTTTGCGGGCGCTGGCGGGCCTGCTGCCCCACGGGGGCAGCGTGTCGGTGGCGGGCCGGGACCTTGCCTCCATGCCCCGCCGGCAGGCGGCCCGGACCGTGGCCCTGCTGAGCCAGACCAGCAGCGTGTATTTTTCCTACACTGTCTATGAAACAGTGCTGATGGGGCGCTACGCCCACCAGGCGGGGGGCGCTTTTTCCGGCCCCGGGCCGGAGGACAAACGCATCGCCCTGGAGTGCATGGAGCGCACCGGCGTGGCCCATCTGCGTCACAAGCTGGTGACCGAGCTTTCGGGCGGGCAGCTGCAGCGGGTGTTTCTGGCCCGCACCTTTGCCCAGTGCCCGCAGGTCATCCTGCTGGACGAGCCCACCAACCATCTGGACCTGAAATACCAGGTGGAGCTGGTGCAGGAACTGAAGGACTGGGCCGCCGGGGAGGGCCGCTGCGTGGTGGGGGTGCTTCACGACGTGAACCTGGCGCTGGACCTGGCCGACCTCTTCCTGTTCATGGAGGAGGGGCGGGCGGTGTACTTCGGCCCCGCGGCGCAGTTTGACCCGGCGGCGCTGAACCGGGTGTATCAGATGGATGTGGGCGGCTACATGCGCCGCTCGCTGACGCGATGGGAGGAACTGAAATGAGCCTGTACCGAAGCCCCTACGAGGCCTACCCCTTTTTGTGCGACGCGGGCGAGGACCTGCGCTGTGATTTCGAGCTGCTCACCGACGAGATGGCCAGCCGCACCGGCCTGCTGCGCTCGCTGGTGAAGGACGAGGCGCTGAAGGCGGAACTGCTGTGGGTGTGCGAGCTCATCTACCACATGAACCCCACCCTGCGCACCCGCCTCACCGTCACCGAAGAGGAGTGCGCCCGCCTGCTGGAGCTGGCCGCCGGCTGGAAGGAGCGCTGCGGCGGGCGCTGCAAGCTGTTCGTGCTGACCCAGGGGTGCGAGGCCGCCTGCACGGCCCACCTTCTGCGGGTGCAGGGCAAGCAGCTGGTGCGCCTCATCTACCGCTGGGCGGAAAAGGGCCACGACGTGCCCGGCCGCCTGCTGGACCTGGCGAACCTGCTCTCGGGCTACTTTTTCTATCTGGCCCTGGCCCTCAACGAGGCGGAAGGGGTGGAGGAAGTGCCCTACGTCAGCCGCAACTACCCCGCCCGGTGAGCGCCATGGAACAGAAAGCGAAAACCCTGATGGTGCTGGGCACCGCCTCCGGCGTGGGCAAGAGCACGCTGGTCACCGGCCTTTGCCGGCTTATGCGCCGGCGGGGGCTGCGGGCGGCCCCCTTCAAGGCCCAGAACATCTCCGACAACGCCCACCTTCTGCCCGACGGGCGGCGGATGGCCCGCAGCCAGGCCATCGCGGCGTCGGCCTGCGGCCTTGCACCCGAGCCGGACATGAACCCGGTGCTGCTCATCCCCCGCCGCGGCGGCTGCGAGACGGTGGTGGACGGCGCGGCCGTGCCCCGCTTTGACCGGGACGCCTGCCGCGAAGCGGCCCGCCGGGCCTACGGCCGGCTGGCGGAGCGCTTTGACGTTGTGGTGGCCGAGGGCGCGGGCAGCCCGGTGGAGCTGAACCTGCGGGAAGGCGACATCGTGAACATGGACTTTGCCCTCTACGCCCGCTGCCCGGTGCTGCTGGCGGCGGACATCCGCCGGGGCGGGGCCTTCGCGGCGCTTTACGGCACGCTGGCCCTGCTGGCAAAGGAGGAGCGGGCGCTGGTGAAGGGGCTTATCGTCAACGATTTTTACGGCGACGCCGCCTCCTTCGGCGAGGGGCGGCGGATGCTGGAAGAAATTTGCGGCGTGCCGGTGCTGGGGGTGGTGCCCCATCTGGAGCTGCGGCTGGAGGACGAGGACGCCCTGCCCGGCGCGGCGGCCCTCACCCGCGAAGCGCTGGCCGCCCTTGTGCCCGCGGGCATGAGCGCCGAGGCCTTTCAGGCCGCCCAGTTCGATCTGCTGGCCGACGCGCTGGAAAAGGCCCTGGACATGGACGCCGTGATGAACATTCTGGAAGGAGGGGCCAAGTGAACAAGCTTTTGCCGGGGCTGCGGTTTGCAGCCTCCTACAGCGGCGGCAAGGACAGCGCCCTTGCCATCCACCGCGCTCTGCAAAGCGGCATGAAGCTGCAGGCGCTGCTCATCACCTACAACGTGGACCGGGGCCGTTCCTGGTTCCACGGCATCCCCGCCGAGGTGCTGGCGGAGGTGGAGCGGTCGGCGGGCGCGCCGGTGCGGCTCATCCGCACCACCGGCCCGGCGTACGCCGCAGCCTTTGAGGCGGCGCTGGCCGAAGAAAAGGCCCTGGGCGCCAGGGCCTGCGTTTTTGGCGACATCGACATCCAGGGCCATCTGGACTGGGGCGCCGGGCGCTGCCGGGCCGCAGGGCTGGAAGCCTGCTTCCCCCTGTGGCAGGAGGATCGCCTTGCGCTGGCGAAGGAGTGCCTTGCCAGCGGTTTCAAGCCCATCGTCACGGTGGCGGACACCCGCCGCCTGCCCGCCGGTTTCGCCGGGCGGCCCCTCACCGAAGAGCTTCTGGGCGAGATGGCAAAGCGGGGGGCGGACCCCTGCGGCGAGAACGGCGAATACCACACCTTCGTGCCCGAAGGGCCCATCTTCGCCCGGCCCATCCCGGTGGCCGTGGGCCCGGCCCAGCTGGTGGACGGCTACGCGGTGGCCCCGCTGGCCCTTAAAAAAGCATGAAAAGGGCATCCCCGGCGGGGATGCCCTTTTTTGCGTTCAATAGACGCCGAACTCCTTCACCGCCGAGAGGAAGGCCTCGATGTTCTCCCAGGGCACTTCCGGCTCCAGCATGTGGGTGGGGGCGATGGTCAGCCCGCCGCCCCGGCCCACCGTCTCCCGCACCTCGCCGGGCGTGCCGAAGGGCATCACCGTCTGGGTGCCCACCGTGCCCAGGAAGGACAGCCGGTCCCCATACAGCTCCTTCACCTTCACCGGGTCCATGCACTCCGGCTGCACCGGGTTGAGCACCTCCACCCCGATCTCGATGAGCTCGGGGATGATCTCGTCGATGACCCCGTCGGAGTGGTACATCGCGATGACGTCCGGGTTTTCCTCCTTCGCGGCGGCGATGGTGGCGGCGGTGGCGGGCTTGACCCAGCGCCGCCAGACCTCCCGGCTCATCATCAGCGACCGCTGGCTGCCCACGTCGTCGCCGAACACCACCATGTCCACCCCGCAGCGGGCCGCCCGCCGGGCGATCTCGCACTGGATGCGGCACATCTTGCCCATGCAGGCGGCGGCCATCTCCTCGTCGGTCAAAAAGTCCATCAGCATGTTCTCCAGCCCCCGCAGGTACCAGGCCGGCTCGAACACCTGCACCGCAAAGTAGGCGGCGGCCCGGCCCTCGCCGTGGGCCTTCTCCACCTGCCGGGCCACGTCCTCCCACCGCGCCTCGTTCAGCACGTCGGGGAAGGGGTAGGCCTCCACCTCCTCGGGGGTGGTGAACTGGGCCATGGGGGAGTAAAAATGGGTGAAGTGGGCCACGCTGCCCCGCTTGTGCCCCACGCCCCATTCGTCGATGAAGCTCAGCTCGGCGGCGTTTTTGTGGTAGGCGGTGTAGTCCGGCATCACCGCCGGCGGCGGCAGCTCCACATACTGCAGCGGCATGTCAAAGGCCTGCACCACGTCGCCGGTGCCGCAGCGGCGCAGCAGCTGTGCCTTCAGCGAATCGCAGAAGGAAAACTGAAAAGGCACCCGCTCGCAGGGCTGGCGGCGCATGGCCGCCAGAAAATTTTCCCGATGGGTCATCGTGACTGCTCCTTTCTTCCGGGGCCGCCCCCCGTGCTCTGCTCTTATTGTATTTGCCGCCGCCGGGAGTTACAATACAAATAAGGACATAAAAATTTATAAAAAAGGACACAGACATCATGGAGGATTACCGCCATATCCTTCTGCGGGACGTCATCCGCATCGACCGGGTGGTGAACGCGTCCCGGCTGGAGATCGACCGGCAGTACGCCTTTGAAGGCGAGAGCCACGACTTTTGGGAGTTCCAGTACGCGGCGCTGGGCAGCGCCTATGTCTACACGAAGAACGATTTCTACGAGCTCAAGCAGGGGCAGATCACCTTTTTCCGCCCGGGCAAGTTCCACGTGCTCTACGGCAACGGCAGGCGCCCGGCAGAGCTGTGGGTGTTCTCCTTCCGATGCGCTTCGCCCCTGATGGAAAAGTTCGACGGGCTGCTGATGGCCGCCTCCGACGAATGCCGGCAGCTGATGGAGCGCATCGTGGAGGAGACCCACCGCAGCTTTGAGGTGACGCCCCGCCCGGCGGACGGGCGCATCCTGCGCCGGAAGCCTTCCGCCGCCTTCGGCTGTGAGCAGCTTATCAAAAACCGGCTGGAGGAACTGATGCTGCTTTTGTTCCGCAGCGGGTCCTGCGGCGCGCTTTCGGCGGAGCGGGAGGCCATCCTGCCCCACCGGGAGCCGGCGGGCCCGGCGGAGGAGATGCGCGCCTGCCTGCTGGCCCACACCCACTCCTCCCTGAGCCTTGCACAGCTGGCGCAGGCCTGCCGCCTCTCGGTGACCTACGCCAAAAAGCTCTATCGGGAGGAATACGGCATAAGCCCCATGGCGGACTTCCGCCGCATGAAACTGCGGGAGGCGAAAAAAGTGCTGCGCGCCACCGACCTGCCCGTGCGGGAGGTGGCCAGCCTCTTCGACTTCAAGAACGTCTGCTACTTCTCAAATTTTTTCAAGGCCCATACCGGCATGACCCCCACCCAGTACCGAAAGGCCCAAAGCAGCGGGGGGCCGGCGGCTCCGTGAGCGGGGGCGGGTTGCTATAATAGCAAAAAAGCGGCCTTCGCGCACAGCGGGCCGAACACAACAAGGCAGCAAGGAGGATCCGCCATGGAACACATCAGCGGGCAGGACCGTCAGATCCTGCGTCAACTGGCCCAAAGGCAGCTCGCGTTTGCCAACAGCCCCCGGAACGATGAGATCCTGAAGCAGTGGGACGCCCTGGCCAGCGGCCGGCGGGAAAGCCCCACGGTGCGGCTTCTGTTCTCCAACTTCCCCGGCGAGGTCGTCTGGCCCCGGATGCGGTGCGAGGGCGCCCGGGCGCGGGAGCTGGAGGAGATGCTGCTGCGCACGATGGTCGGCCGGGAGCTGTTCGACGACGACACCCCCATCTCCCCCACCTTTGACATCCGCTGGAAGACCTGGGTGCGCCCCTTCGGCGCCCGGCCCCGCATCACCAGGGCGGAAGGCGCCGGCGCCATGGGCTTTCACATCGACCCCGTCATCGACGATCTGGCCGAGGGCATGGGCCTTCTGCGGGGCGGCGGCTTCGGGGTGGACCGCCAGGCCACCGCGCAGCTGGAAGAAGCCGCGGCCGAGGCCTTCGGCGACATCCTGCCGGTGCGCAGGGTGATGCCCAGCCTGACCGGCATGATGACGAACCCCTTGGTCCACCTGATGGGCATGGAGAACTATTACCTGTCCATGTACGATCACCCGGACGAGCTGCACGAAGCGATGGACATGGCCGCCACCGTGTACGAGCGGTACTACGATTTTCTGGAGAAGGAGGGCCTGCTGCTGCCCACCAGCGGCATCAGCCCCGTCAACCAGGAGAGCTTTGCCTTCAACTCCGAGCTGCCCGCCGGAAACGTGACCAAAACCACCCAGTGCTGGGGCTTTCTGGAGTCGCAGGAGACCACCGCGGTCTCCCCCGACCTGTTCGGCGAGTTCGTCTTCCCCTACCAGGACCGGCTGGCAAAGCGCTTCGGCCTGCTGAGTTACGGCTGCTGCGAGCGGGTGGACGCCATCTGGCCGGGCTACCTCTCCAAATGGAAGAACCTGCGCAAGCTGTCTGTCTCCCCTTTCAACAACGAAAAACAGGTGGGCGAATATCTGCGGGGCACCAACGTGGTGTACTACAGCAAGCCCCGGGCGGAGTATGTCACCAACCGCGGCCCTCTGGATGAAGAAGCCCTGCGGGCCTATTTCAAGGGCGTGTGCGAGGCGGCCAGCGGCTGCCTGTTCGAGATGGCCCAGCGCGAGGTGGGCACCATCTTCGGCGACTTTGAGCGCGGCCGCCGCTATGTGCAGATCGCCCGGGAGTGCATCGCCGCGTATTGGAAGCCCTGAGGCCCTTCCCGGAAAAGGTCAAAAGGCCGTCCGCTCACCGGGCGGCCTTGTTCATGCGCTTTCAGGGAAGGTCCTTAAGAAAAGTCCGCCAATGACCGGTTTTTCGGCCCGAAGTTTTTGCGCTGCGATGGAGTGCGCGGCGCAGGCGGCGAAGCCGCGCGCAGGGAAACACGCGGCCAAAAAGCCAGCGCCCCTCTGCCGCCCCGCTTTTCTGCCTCCGTATATTTCCTTCTTGACAGGGGGCGGTTCCCCGCCTATAATGAACATTGTTCATATTGGAGGTGAGCCGTTGAATACAGTGGTGACATCCAAAGAGGAGATCCTGCGCGCCAGCCGGGAGCTCATCCGCCAGAAGGGATGGGACGCGGTGAGCATCCGCTCGGTGGCGACCGCCTGCGGCGTGTCGGTGGGCTCCATCTACAACTACTTCGATTCCAAGGCGGCGCTGGTGGGCGCGGCGGTGGAGAGCGTGTGGTGCGAGATCTTCCACCGGCCGGAGGACGAGGCCGTGTTTGAAAACACCCTGGCCTGCGTGGCCTGGATGTACGGCCGGATGGAATACGGCTGCAAGCAGTATCCCGGTTTTTTCACCCTCCACTCCCTGGGCTTTCTTCGGGAGGGCAAGGCCGACGGCAGGCGGCGGATGGAGCGCACCTGGCAGCACATCCGCCAGGGGCTGCTGGCAGTGCTGCAGCGGGACCCGGGCGTCCGCCCCGGCGCCTTCAACGAGGCATTCACCGCCGAAAGATTCGCGGACGTGCTGTTCTCGCTGATGCTCTCCGCCCTGCTGCGGCAGGACTACGACCCCGCCGCCGTGCTGGAGCTGGTGCGTCGCACCCTCTACAGCGATCCCCGCTGACGGGCGGGGAATTGTTTGGCCGAAACCTGCGGCGCGGCGCTGAGCCGCCGCCGTGGTCGGGAATACAGGAAAAAGGAGAATTCATTATGCAAGCGATCGTTGAGACTCTGTTTGACGCGGTCTATCTGATCTCCGTTATCGCCATCGGCATGCTGATGATCCCCAAGACCTGCGCCTGTGTGTGGACGGTGCTTATCGGCTGGTTTGCCATGAAGAAGGAAGTCAAATAAAGGAGGAAGCAAAATGAAACGTTACATGAACGCGGCCCTTGTCTATTCCCTGCTGGCCATGGCCGGCGGCGTATTCTACCGGGAGTTCACCAAGTTCAGCGGCTTTGCCGGCAGGACAGCCCTCTCGGTGGTGCACACCCACTACTTTATGCTGGGCATGGTATTTTTCCTGCTGCTGCTTTTGCTGGAAAAGAACTTCGCTTTCACCGGGCCCAAGACCGGGCGGGTGCTGGCGGTCTATCATGCCGGGCTCAACCTCACCGCGGTGATGTTCCTGGTGCGGGGCGTGCTGCAGGTGCTGGGCGCCCCCCTCTCCGCCGGCGCCAGCGCGGCCATCTCCGGCGTGGCGGGCATCGGCCACATCCTGCTGGGCGTGAGCCTGGTGCTGGTTCTGCTGCAGCTGCGGCGCGCTGTGGCGGATCGCAGCTGAAAAAGGATGACAAAAGCCGGGGCGCAGCGGTCCGATGTTCGCTGCGCCCCGGCTTTTTGATCTCTCTGCACCGCACATGAAGAGGTTTGCCCGCATCACCTTTTTTATTCTCTTCACGGTTATTTTTCTTGCTTAGAGCATGTCGCAGGCGGGCGGCCGGGCTTTGTTGACCTTTTTGTCTTCCTTGCCAATGACACATAAGGAACCCACCCCGCTGCCTGTAGGCAGCGGGGTGGGTTGTCAATCAGCCTACATGGGGGATATGAAGTCCGTCAGCGGGGCATAAACTGGGCTTTTATGGCATCCAGAATTTTTGGGATGGCCGCTGACAAGCGATTAGTGAGAGGCACATGCGGGCGAGGCGGCTCCACTTCAAATCGCCCCCCATGTGCAAGTACATGCTCTATGATGAGCGACTGCAATTTCTTCGAGTGCCGCCAGCTGTTGTACGAGATCGTGCCATAGCGTTCGCCTGCGGCTGTGTAAAGATCATAGCCTCGGAAAGATCGTCCGGTCTGTTTGATCAGCGCGATTTTTCCCCATTCATATCGTTTGGGCAGTTCGGCATCGGAAAAGATTTCTCTGAAAACAGGCTCAATGCAAACGGCTGTTTGATCGATCGTGAGTCTTTGGTTCATTAGACATATCATGACATAAATCGCCCACAAAGCGAAAGCTGCGGCAATTGCATATCCGCCCCCCCTCTTTGCGCTGCCGTAATAATCACCGCTTCTTACCATCATGAATTCTGCCAAAAAGCCAATGCCGATCAATATAGATGCCGCCGGAAGTAAGCCAAAAAACCGTCTGAAAAACTTCGGGTAAAAAACAAGCACAGCATCATCCGCAGACGAATTTCCTAAATGCATGGAATGCCTCCCTGTATCTCTCATCGAGAGTGCTCAGTCGTTGCTTGTACTCACGAAGCATCAAATTCAAATATGTACAAATATATTTTTCGAATTCATTAAGCACCTCGCTATAACGAGTCAGAACACCACCCAACAACTATGCTCTCATGAAACATAGCGTTTGGCTTTCGAAAAATTCAGAGCGGTGTGTAGGATACATTGCACACCGTTCTGACAAATCTTATTATCGCTCTTTGTCCTCAGTATTCTCACAACTCATGAGAAGATGAAGACAAAGGTAGTAGCGGAGTTTGTTCTCAATGGATCTTTTTAAAATATTCATGACAATAAACGCAGCTATGAAAGAGAAAGCGAAAAAGCCTTGGATGCTATTTTGTTTGAAAATAAGCGCCATACATCCCAACAGCGAAGACCCTGCCAGGCAAAGATAACACACAAGAATACCCTTTTGCCTATGCATGACATCTTGGGCAATTTGCTTCATGCATTCACGATTGTCCTTAGGCAATTGATTGACCAGAGTTTCACGATCTTGTGTGAATACCTTCTTGATTAGGGCTCGTGCGTTTGGATTTCGGACTTTCAAAGGATATGTACACTCTTGCGGCGATTTAAATTCGCTTGATAACAATGATTTTAGCATGTGCAATTCCGCTCTTGTATATCTTGATCCCACGAATGTTTTCCTCCTTTGACGCCAAATATTCCACCAGCCAACATCATGGGGCTGGAAGCTGCTCCCGAAGAAGAAGCAACATAAGGAACCCGCCTACATGGGGGATATGAAGTCCGTCAGCGGGGCATAAACTGGGCTTTTATGGCATCCAGAATTTTTGGGATGGCCGCTGACAAGCGATTTGTGAGAGGCACATGCGGGCGAGGCGGCTCCACTTCAAATCGTCCCCCATGTGCAAGTACATGCTCGGTGATGAGCGACTGCAATTTCTTTGAGTGCCGCCAGCTGTTGTACGAGATCGTGCCATAGTGTTCGCCTGCGGCTGTGTAAAAATCATAGCCTCGGAAAAATCGGCGATTCTGCTTGATCAGCGCGATTTTTTCCCATTCATACCGTTCGGGCGGTTTGGCCAAGGAAGGGATTTCTCCAAAAATCGGCTCAATGCAAACAGCTGTTTGATCGATCGTAAGTTTTTGGTTCAAGAGGAATATCAAGAAGTATACAGACAACGCCGCGAAAAGCACAGCAATTACATATCCGTGCCCCCTCTTTGCGCCAACGTAATAATCACCGCCTCTTGCCATCATGAACTCAGCGAAAAAGCCATAGCCAATCAGTATAGATGCCGCCGGAAGTAAGCCAAAAAACCGTCTGAAAAACTTCGGGTAAAAAACAAGCTTCTCATGGTTTGTAAACGATTTGTCAGGAATCATTTTTCTTCTTCTACAGTCAAATCACATGATTGCAAATAGCGCCATAACGCATAGCGATTATATAGGAATATAGGTGCACCGAACATAGATATTATGAAGTGAATTGCGAAAACACAGTAATCGAATTGCGACATTTCCGCAAATGAAGGAACAGAGTTTTCTTTCAACAGAAAACTGCATTGTATCCATGCAATATATAGGTTACAAATGCTCCAGGCAACCCACAAAGCACTCCAGAACTTAGCCTGTCTGTCCGTGTTTGGTACCAGAGCTTCAACCAATTTCGATAATATACCAACCTCAAGAGCTGCTTTTAAAAGAATCAAGAATACTTGAAACAGCGGGGTTGGGAAGGGAGCCACCGCTAACAGAATACTCCCAACTATGTTGGTACCACCCATTATACCGACCGCCACTTTGTCGCTCTTCTTGGAAATGAAGAAAATTGCAACTATTGCGACTAACAGTGTTCCATCGATTTTTCCCCTGGCCATACTCCAGAAGCCGAGGCAGAGGAAAAGGTGATACACAAAACGTCCTCGCCGTGCCATATACGCACTTGTTTCAGACGGACTGTTCTGTAACATTATTTCACCTCACGATTTATCAATACAAGTCAATTAGCGTAGACATACAGATCGTCGTTCTCCGGGCTGGTGTAGTCGATCACATAGTCGCGGTCGTAGGTCTTGCCGGCGTGGGTCGTGACAAGATTGTTCACTCGCAGGCCCAGGCCGTTGTAAGTGTAGGCAGACTTGTCGCCTTTCCAGTTGGTGCCTTCCACCAGGCGGTTGGTGGCGTCGTAGACATACTCCCGGCTTTCCTTTTTGCCGGTTTCTGCCACACGGTTACCACGCTTGTCATAGCTGTAGGAGAAGGTCTCATTTTCAGTGGTTGTGCGTTTCACCAACTGGTTCAACTCATTATACTCATAGTCTACACGCTTGTTCTTCACGGTTTCAAGTACCAAATTACCCAAAGTATCGTAGGTATAATTGGTGAACACCTTCGAAACATCGCTGGTGACCATGCGATTCAGTTCGTCATAGGTGTAGATATGAGTGCCCTGCTGAGCTTTGTTGACCTTTTTGTCTTCCGCAAGCAGTCCGCCTCCGTCATGCCCCACTCCACGAGCGGGTAGTGCAGATCCCTGCATCGGTGGGCTTCGTCGGCGGCGATCCCCACATACTGTGCCAGCTGGTATTTCCGCCGCAGTTGACTCAGATGTCTGTTGATCACATGAGTTTTCAGTCTGCCAGTACACCAGCGACAGGCATGGGAAGGCCAACTGAGGCCCCGATCTGTTACCAGCTTTGCGTCTGGCCGAGCCGTGTACTCATAGAAATACTGCTCTGCCGTCAGCGGGGCTTTCAGCCGGGTGATGGGCCTGCCGATGGTTTGCTCCAGCCGGTCCAGGTGGTCATACATCTGAGGAAACTCCCACCCGGTATCGCAGTACAGGATCTCATCGATGGGCCGGTTTTCTTCTACGAGACGAAGAAGCATCGCTGTCGAGTCTTTGCCGCCCGACAGCGATGCAACAGTATAAATGGGTTTACTTCCTCTTGCGGCAACGCCACCTCCTTCTCAAACACAATCGTTACATTCCTCGGATGGCTTCATCCGGCTTGGTCGTCATGAGCTTGTACAGCTGGGTGTTCCGGGGAAAGCTGTTTTCGAAGGGTACGATGTTGCCGGCACAGCGGATCAGGCCGCAGCCTGCAGCCACATTGGTGATGTACCCCATCTGTGCTTCTGAAATGTGCAGCAGTCGGGCCAGTTCCTCCCGGTCGGTGGGCGACTGATTCAACAGAATGAGGAACTCCGAGTTTGCAAGCATGAGGCGGGCGGTATCGGAACGCAGAATCTCATCCACGTTCTGGGTCAAACCGGTCACGAGGCCGTTGTACTTGCGGATCCGCTTCCAAAGTTTGTAGAAGAAGTCGGCACTGTACTGGTAGCGGAACAGCAGATAGAACTCGTCGGCAAACACCCAGGTGGTCTTGCCACGCTTCCAGTTCTGGATGACCCGGTTGAAGATGGCATCCAGAGTCACCAGCATGCCCAAAGGCATGAGCTGCTCGCCCAACTCCCGGATATCGTAGGCGATGATTCGGGCCTTGGTATCCACATTGGTGGGCTGTGCAAAGGTGTTCAGACTGCCCGTAATGAACAGCTCCGCTGACAAAGCCAGCCCTCTGGCTTCAGACTCCGGCTGCTTCAGGAGGATCTGGTACAGTTCCTTCAGCGTGGGCGGCTGGCCGGTGTAGCCCCCTGCCATATACTCCCGGTACACCTCATAGGTGCAGCGGTCCAGAATGGATTTCTCCTTTGCAGACACGCCCTCCGACCCCACCAGCTGTTCGAACAGGGACAGCACGAACTGTGATTTCTCGATAATCGGATTGCGTGCATCGCCGTAGGCCTTGTCCATGTCCAGGGCATTGATGTGGGTGTCGGAGGCCGCCGATACCCGGATGACCTCGCCGCCAAGGGCTTCCGTGAGATACCCGAACTCCGATTCGGGATCCAGGATCAGGATATCGTCATTGGTGGACAGGGCGATGCTCACGATCTCCTCTTTGGCGCTGAAGGACTTGCCGCTGCCGGAAACGCCCAGCCGGAAGCTGTTGCCGTTGAGGAGCTTGCGCCGGTCGGCCACGATCATATTCTTGCTCACAGCGTTCTGACCATAGTAGATGCCGCCGTCCTGCATGATCTCCTGGGCACGGAAAGGGATGAAAACAGCCGTGCTTTCTGTGGTCAGGGTGCGCAGCGCAGTGATTTTTCGCAGGCCGTAGGGCAGCACAGTGTCAAGGCCGTCCTTCTGCTGCCAGCGGAGGATACTCATCTGGCACAGATGCTTGCGGGCGACCGTGAGAAGGCTCTCGGTGTCGCTGTCCAGCTGTTCCTTGGTGTCCGCCAGATGCACCATGGTCACGAGGCCGAACATCATGCGCTGATCCCGGTTGGTCAGGTCGCCCAGCATCTCCTTGGTTTCGGCCCGCTGCTGCTCGATGTCATAGGGCAGCATGGCCGAGAAGTTGTTGGCGGCGTTCTGCCGGCGCTGCCAGTTGGCGGCGTTGGTCTCCACGCCCAGCAGTTTGTTCTGCACTTCCCGCACCGCCTCGTCGGTGGGTACGGGCAGGATATCGATGGACAGCATCAGGTCACGGTCCAGCTCGCAGAGCTCGGACACCATGCTGTCCTTGATGTAGCTGGCATACCCTTGCAGGTAAAGCACCCGGCCCCAGCGATCATTCAGCTTGAAGTGATCCGGCTGGAACTCCATGGAGTCCGGGCAGAGCCAATCCTTGAAGCTGTGTCCCTGTTTCATCTGGGTCTTCAGGTCAAACTCAAACGCAGGCGGCTCCGCTCCCTTGAAGAAGTCCCGGAAGATCCGCAGACGGGTCACCAGATCCAGTTCCTGCCCAATGGAGGACAGCTGGGCCAGATGGGTGATCAGGTCAGTGCCGACCCGCGAGAAGTAGGCACGGGCTTCCGCAATGTTTTTCTTAACCACGCTGATGGTGATGTATCGCTCCTGCACCACACTGTTGCTGGTCCCGGTGACCTTGGAGAGCAGCATATCGTTGTACTCCTTGCGGAAATGATCCAGCCCATCCTGGCGCATGGGAAGCAGCAGCGCCGATTCAAACTCCAATTTATTGAGTCTCCTGTTATTGATGGTGATCTTGGCGCTGGCGCCGGAGTCCAGTGCGTTGAGCAATTCGGAATAGTCCAGGAACATGGCTGTCTTGTCTTCCTTGCCGGCGATCTGGTAATTGATGTCGGTGAACGAGAACGTCTTGGAGAACTGAGTCCCCACCTGGAAGATCCCGTCCGACCAGATGCGGCGGATGGGGATGGCATCCTGCACCGAGCGGGGAATACGGAACTTATCCCGTTCCGCCTTAGTCGCTTTGCTGAGAGTTTTAATAATAGGCATCCTCCTTATCTGGTTTCGAGGCCGGAGCATTTTCTCCAGCCGGTTTGTTGCCGCCTCGCTCCTTCTTCTTACGGGGCGGCTTTTTCCCCTGCTCTATGGCAGGCTGCAATGCCCGGTAGTACAGGCTGTCCGACCGAAAGACAAGGCACCGAGGAGTCAAAACCTGTGACTTGAACCATGCCAACAGTGTCTGCTCTGCGGTCATGCCGTGGTAGGTGAAAAAGCCGCAGGCAGCGAAAGGAGCTGCTCCCAGAATGCAGATCCAGCCCACACTTTCTGTACCCACCAACGGGTCGAATACAAAATAAAGCCCGACTGCGGCGCTAAGTGCCAGCAGCGAGCAGGTGAATTGCCGGGCCGAGAGCCCGAAGAAGATGGATTCCCGATACTCCCTGATTTCTTTGGGGATTTTTACTTCGATGACGTATCATCTCCTCATAAATTATAGGTTGAATTTCTCCTATTCCTGTGTATACTATAAATAGGAGGTGTTGTAGATGACCATAAATACAAAGAACCTTGTTTCCATCACGGAAGCGAATCAGAATTTTTCTCGTGTCGCACGGTTGGTTGACGAAAACGGCGCTGCTGTGATTTTGAAGAACAATGTGCCTCGCTATATCTTGCTGGAGTTCAGTCAGGCGGAGCAGGAACAGTTGGCCGATGACGAGGATATCCTGGCTATCTCGCGCCGCCTGATCAGCAAAAATCAGCAGGCATATGAGGAACTCGCCAAATGAAAACGCTGTCGAAACGTCAGGTCCTTCTCCTGCATTCTTCGCTGATCGAGGCTTTTGGTGGCAGCGATGGCGTTCGAGACGAGGGTTTGTTGGAATCCGCACTGGCTGCACCATTCCAGACATTTGGTGGTGAACCTGTCTATCCATCCATGCAGAGCAAAGCAGCACAACTTGGATTTGGACTCATTCGCAACCATCCTTTTGTGGATGGAAACAAACGGGTCGGCGCTCACGTTATGCTGGTCTTTCTCGAGCTCAACGGGATTGTGCTGCACTATGAACAGCAAGAATTGATTGACATTATCCTGTCCGTCGCCTCTGGCGAGATTGACCGGAAGGGCCTTTTGCAGTGGATTTTGGAGCACGAATAATTTTTGTGTGGTTGTTGCACATTGTGTGACAACCACTTTTATTACCTCTTCAATTCCTTAATAGCCCAGTCACTCATACGCACAGTTCTACATGGTTCTCAAATTCATGATGCGTTTTCAATGTAATGCCGAGATATGCTCATGGATACTGAAAACTATCTGCACATTCTCTGGTGTGTTAAGTTTTTCCAACTCATGTTTTTAATCAGATAACCGCTTGTTTTCCACCTCATACTTAGTCGAAATGCGGAGATAAATATTCTTCTTCTACCCTTCCCATCTGTTACGGATAAACAAAAAACGCGCCGCTTTTCAGCGACGCGCCTGATGGATATTCACTTACAGATATTTTGCGTAGTTTTGTGACCCGTGGAAGATCCGCAGAATCACAACCTGCTGTTCCCGTTCCTGCACACGGTAAACACCAACATAGTTTCCGAGCAGAAATTTCCGGTATTCTTTGCCGGAGCGGCTCACACTGTGTGCGACTTCGAACATACTCGGAAACTGCTCCAGCTGCTCCAGAACTTGTGCGTATTCAGCAACCAGTGTACTTGCCGCCTGTTCGGAATACAGCTGCTGGGTCAGGTAGGAGAGGATCCGATCCAAGTCCCGGTCGGCATCCTCGGTGATCACAACCTTATACGCCATACTTTTCCCTCAGTGCGGCAAATGCCTTTTTTGCGTCAAGTACGTTCCCAGCGGCGACCTGTTCTTCTGCCGCTGCCAGTTTTGCTTCCGCCTCTGCCAGCACCATCTGGCGTTCATAGGCTTCCATGCTCATGATCACCATATCGCCATAGCCGTTCTTGGTCACATAGATGGGTTCATGCGACTCGTGGCACATTTGGGAGATCCGGTTGGTGTTTTTCAGTTCCTTAATGGGTACGATTTGTGGCACTCGAGGTCACCTCCTTATCATGGCCATATTATACCATAATTCTGTCCACTTATGCAACTTGAGTTACAGTCCCATCAATTCCTTGATGATTCGGTCGCTCATACGCACAGCTCCCACCAGCACCAACAGGTTGAAGATGAGTTCGCCCACATAACTCCAAACAGCAGTTACCGCAGACACGTTGGAATCCACGGCAGGCGGTGCAGCCGCCATCACCGAAAAGATGATGCAGGCCAATGCGATGACAGCACCTTCCAGACATACTCCTGCATAGCTGCGGAGAAAGTTCTTGCCCACATTGCTGGTAGGTTCACCCGCAAAGGTGGACAGCGGAATGGGCGCCAGCGCAGTGTACATGTAGAGTTTGAACATACGACTATACACCGTCAGGATCATCAGGAAAGACAGCACAGTAATGAACAGTCCGCCAATCAAGGTTACTGCCCAGAGCGGGATGGAATCCCAGAAGCCTACTTGGTTAATCTTGTCGATGATCTCTTGTGGCAGGGTAGTTCCGCCTGCGCCTGATACTCCCGATTGGGTGATGATGGTTGAAACTATTCCCTGTACCACTGAGAGAACTGCCAGCATCAAATCAAGGCCATGTCCCACGGCTGCTTTGGCGAGCACAAAGCGGATGAACAGCTTTAACGCTTGCTCCGGACGCTTGACCTCCACGAAGCTGCCACAGGTCTTGACCACACCTACGGCGAAGAACAACACCAACAGACCATATCCAATGCCCTGCAATGCTCCGTGGATCCCCAACATAACCTGCCAGATGCCGCCCCCCTTAAATGTGGCGGGGTCCTGAGTGAGCAGACTCCAAATCTCTGCCAGCTTATCATTCCAGGTTTGCAGAGCAGAGTTCAGATTGTCCACGATCCAATTCGTACCGCATCACCTCCCTCCTTGTATTTCTGCTGTTTCAAGGGGTACCGGTGATGAGGTCCAGGATCTCCTTGGTGAAGGTAATTACAAGACCACCTGCCAAGGTCAGGAAGCCTTGGGACCGCTGACTGGGGTCGTGACTCTGGAAGGACAGTCCGACCTGCACGATGCCCCAGCCCAGCAGGATCAGACCGATGGCACGGATCAGGGAGAAGATGAAAGTGGACAGGTTATTGACCACGGTAAGCGGGTCAGTAGCCGCGGCAAGGGCAGTGATGGAGAGGCAGTAGGTGCCAATCATCAAAGTTGCAAAGGTCGTAAAGCGCATACGCCCCTTCTGGCTCAGCCGCAGCGGTTCGGTTTTGCGGTTCTGATCGTTCTTTTTAGAAAACAACTTCAATTACATTCCTCCTCAAATCAAATAAAATCATCGGGTTCGAGCAGTTCATAGTCCTCGTACCGCTGCGGATCATATTCCATATCGTCAGCAGCATTACGAACTGCGGTATAGTCGTAGGGCGGCGCGCCGCCGTCCTCTGTCAGATGGATGGTGGGATGGTGCATCAGGTCATACTTGTCATCCAGCATAGGGCGCTCTCCTCGAACGAACAGGATGCATTTCCGATTATCCAACATTCGCACCTCATCGGGCGTCAGCAGTTCTCGTCCTGTCTGTTGGTCGTTGATGGAGTAGCTTCCGTTCCGGCCTTTGGTATGGCCGTAGGTGTGGGTATCCAGGGTCTCTTTCCCCATGAGTTCGGAGACATACTTGTGGGTCTCCTTTTCGTTGCCACCCAAGTACAAAAACTCATCGCAGAGGCCCACCAGCGATTCCCACTGCTCCTTGAAGAGAGCTTTCAGCTGTGCCATGTTCTGGGCAATATACGAACAGAAAATGTTTCGGCTTCGCATGGTGGAGAGCCACGGCAGGAAGTTGTCGGTGGGAAGGGCTATGTTGGGCGCCTCGTCAATGAGCAGATGGACTGGCACCGGCAGCCTGCCCTTGTACTTTCGGTCGGCCACATAATACAGGGTCTGGATAAGTTGGCCGTAAATCATGCCTACCAAGTAGTTTAGGGATTTATCCGAGTCCGGCAGGCAGCAGAACAACGCCACCTTTTTCTCCCCCATTTCTTCCAGATGCAAATCGTCGGTATAGGTAAGCCGTGCGATTTGGGGCAGGTTGAAGGCAGACAGCCGGACACCCACACTGATTAGGATGGATTTTAGGGTTTTGCCGGCACCCATCTTGAAGACATGGTATTGCTTAACGGCAATGCTTTCCGGGTCTCGCATCTCCAACCGCTGGAACAGGATATCCAGCGGCGACTCGAAGTCTTCGTCTTCCTCCCGCACCTCGGCAGCAGCCAACATCTCCATGACCATTGCGAAGTTCTGCTCGTCCTTTGGCGCTTCATGGATGAGGTACAGGACGAGGGCTTGCAGGAGAGCCGTTTCGGACTTGGTCCAGAACGGGTCAGAACTTTGGGAGCCGGGCGGGGTGGTGCTCTGGATGAGAGTCTCGATCAGTCGCAACACGTCCTTGTCATCCCGTACATACGCTAGGGGGTTGTAACAAAAGGATGCGTCCGGGTTCAACAAATCGAATACCCGCACTTCATATCCGGCTTCAATCAGAGCGTTTCCGGTCTTGCGAAGGATCTCGGATTTTGGATCTGTCACGATCATAGAACAACCCTCGTCTGTTGGCATTGCGCATTGCAACACATTGGGCAAAGCATAGCTTCGCGTTTTGCCTGAACCAGAACCGCCGATTACAAGAACATGGGTGTTACGCTTGTGCAAATGCCCATCCATTGCTATTCTGAAATGTTTTGTCAGAATAATGTTTTGCGCCGGATGACGATCGTCTCGATATCGTTTGGCTGTCTGTTTCACATTACCCCAGCGGGCGGAGCCATGTTCCTCGCCGCGTCGATAGTTCTTCCGACCAGTCACGATAAGTACCGCGGCTGCTCCGTAAAGGATGGTGAACAGGAATAGGAGCTGAGCTGAATACTCCGTCCAGCAAAAAGTAAAAGGGCTATTCATTGCGGTAGAGAAAGAACCCATCAATTCCACAATGTTCATACCCGCATGCCAGTTGGAGGCCAGTAGCAGTGCTGCCCACCAAACAATGGGCAGCGGCAACAACCAAATCCACCAGGGTTGTCCATTACGATTCTTCGATATCGGCATACTCCTTTCGAAAAGTTCGAGGAGTCCGCAGCTTATGCCACGGACTCCTCGGGACAAATCAGCGATTTACTTGTGCGCAGTTACCTTGCAGGCACGCGCTTGTAGCGTGACCGGAATAGTTTGAGGAGCACCTTGTCGATCCCGCCACTGCTTCGGCCAGCCGCCAGATAGGCGTTACGCAGATCGTTCAGTGCGATTTCGATCCACTGGTACTCAATCTCGTTCATGTAAAGACGATTTTGCGGTGCCTGCTCCGTCTTTTCAACTAATGCTCGCACCTCGCTGCACCGGTCAGAGCTGACACGCCTTTGCTTGTCGGACAACGCCCGCACCAGCATGTTTTTCTCAATGTCAGTCATCTTAAACAGCCGCTGTTTTTCCATATCATCGCCCCCATTCAGCTATATCTGGTCACCGCAAGCATATCACAAAGCAATCAACATAGCGACTGTTCAATTGAAAACAAACGGAAAACTATCAGTCGAAGAAATCATCGGCTTTCCGGTGCCTTTTCGGCTTTTTCCGACTTGGCTTGTGCTGCCTTTTCTACGGCATATTCGTCCGGCTGGACTGCCTGCTCCATCTCGTGAAAGCTGCGCTGCACCTCCCGGTTGATGGCGTATGCGGCCCGTTTCACATCACTAAGGAAGGAACGCTGATCTTGGGCTTCTTTCCCTGCCCAAGTCTGACACACCTTGTCGAACTTGAAACCGGATGTATCCAGGCCAAATTTCTGAGCCACCACATAAGCCACACAGTAGCTCTGGGCCGCATACGCCTGCCGTCGATAACCGGAGCCTGCCACGTCGAAAGTGGCATGAGCCTGTTCCCGTGCGATTGCGCAGAGGGTTGCCGATTCATCCATACCATTGCGCACATAAATAGTACGCTGTTTGGGCACATACTGCGCCTGCACCCCTTTGGGCAGCTGGTCCGAAAGCGCCAGAGGTACGGGGCTGTTCTCGATCATCGCCACGATCACCTCATCGGGCAGATGCGGCTGAGCAGCGTACACCTGCGGGCCACGGGTCTGGCTGATGTCGAACGCCTTGACGATGTCATAGCCACGGCCCGTTGTTCCATCTTCCCGCTGGTACTTACTTTCAGCAAAGAAGGTATAACCGCTCTCGCCATTCCGCACCGACCGCCCTGCTTCCGCCCACATGTTAAAAGTGCGGGGGTGAGTGATCTCCGGGTTCTGGTCATACAAGATGAGCAGATTGCGGGTGCTCTGCGGAGTACAACGGGCCATGAAGTCTAGGAAGCCTTTCATAGAAGTATCGTCCCGGAACACTGCCTGGGCCTGGGCATCCACCCGTGCCCAGGCTTCTTCACGCTCAGCTTTCTTTACGGCTGCATATTCCTCTTTGGAAAGCCGCTGACCGTCGGACTGAACTTCTTTCTGTGCCGGTTCCTGTTTCTTGATCATCTTAGAAAGATCCATAGATTACCGTCCTTTCGTTTTTTTCTTGTTCTTCTTACGGCGGGTGCGGCTGGGCGTGTTGGTCTGACGCTGAGGCGGTTTGACTTTCTCCTCCTTTTTTGCTGCCTGCTCTTTGCGGATCTCCTCCAGCTCTTTTTTTACCGAAGGCTTATCACCGCCGGATACTTCGGAGGAGAATCCGCTGCTGAGCGAGGAATGCGCGGACGGATTCTTTTCCGCCGGGGCTTTGTCCGCCGGCTCCCGGCCGGACATAAAATTTTCCGGCACCTGTTCCTTTGCGACATCTGCCGTATCGGAGAAATTGAATTCCTCCTCATTGTTGCCCACCTGAAAGTCTACCGCCCCATGTTCAGTGGAAACAGTTTCCACCGCCACAGCGGGTTCTGGTTTCTTTTCCGGTACCGCACTCGGCTGCTCGGTGCCGGGCACAGCAGGCACCTGTTCCACCGTCGCTTCGCCAGCCTGGGCCTGCACGAAGTCCATGTTCAGGTTGTCCAGGATGCGATTGACCTTAGATGCATCATCGGCAAACACCACCAGCTCGATCTGCCCCTGTCGGGACTTGTTGCGAATGGCCGTATAGAGCAGGCCATGGTCTTTGGCTTCCCGCGCGAATTCCCGCATTCGATCCTCAGGGATGCGGAAGAACTTGAAGGGGCGGCGCTCTTTCAACATCCGCACCAGCTTGGTTTTTCCACGTACTTTCTGCTGGTCGTTCAAAACCGTGTAAACAAAAAGCGCGAAATTCTTTGCTGCCAGACCCGACAACTTGAGTACCATTTCGGTGCCGTCCAGAGAGAATCGGACGATCTGGTCAGCGGCATCATTGCCATAGGTCATAGTGTTCCGTTCGCTCCTTTCAACGACTCATGCCGCGATTGCTTTTGTTTTTCTCCGGTTCGGACACCTTCGAGAAAGAGTCCGAACCGGGCACAAGAGCCAAGCTAGAGCCAGTGTCCCAGTTCACTCCGATCTGTCCCATGTCATCCACATAGGTCACCGTTCCTTTGGTGCCAGGTGGGATAGGCGCATAGGGGTCATCCATGTGATGCAGCACCACACGGGCGCCCACCGGATACCGCTCCCGCAGGTTTTCCACCTGCTGTCGTGTAGGAATTCCATTCATATCGTTTTCTCCTTTTGCTTTTCTTTGATTTCGGCTTCCCTCTGTTTGACTTCTCGCTGCCGGCTTTCCCGCTGTGCCTGCTCCTGCCTACTAGCTTCCAGCCTTTGCTCGATGGCAAGAGAATGCTCTTCGACGCGTTTGCAAATCCGAACCGTTTTGCGCTGTTCCTTCAACTGGGCAGTCAGTTCATCGATACGAGGTGAATCCGGTTCCCGCCGATACAGCCGTTTACGCTCTTTGGTGAGTTTCTCGATCTCTGCTTCCGCAGTTTGGCGTATGCTCATGAGTTGGTTACGGTCTTCTATCTCATGTTCAAAGACGAACTCCATCTGCTCGATCCGCTCGTCCAATTTGCGGATGTCTTCCCGCACTGCATAACTGGGGTAGCGGGGTTTGCGAGGCAACACTCCAACCTGAAAGAGATAGGTGACATATAATCCCCGAAGACCTGAATAGTGTTTCCCGGGCTGCTCCATGATTACGGCGTACAAACCAGGCGGCAATTTTTTCTTGCCAGCCGGTGTGTGGCTTTGCGGATACAGGATCCGGTGGCGGATGGCTTCCGGGGTATAGTTTTTGCCCAGGGTCTTAAACCGCACAGGGCGGGCCTTGCCTGGCGGCTGGAGAGTAATATGCTTGCGATTCATCCGAAGAATATAGCCTTTCTCCTCCAAAGCCCTGACGAACTGATTCCATGTAAGTACCTCGGCAATGACAGAATCAATATCCTGCTGGATCGCGGCTTTCCATGTGGGACGGTTTTCCTGTTCAGCCAACCATTGCGGGTATGGTCGCCCTACTGGATCTGACCGGTTTGATTTAATGACAGATAGTCCATGCTGTTTGCAAAGCGCGTCTGATATTGCTCGAACTTCAGTGAAATAGCTTTTGGAATTACTGTGATACTTTTTCCCGTTTTGGATCGCCACAGAATTCCAGACAATATGGTTGTGGATATGTCCGGTGTTAAGATGGGTACTAACCACCGCCTGATATTTTCCCCGAAGGAGCTGCCCGGCAAATTCCAGCCCGATCTGGTGGGCCAGTTCAGCGGTCACTTCACCGGCCGCAAAACTTTGCACCAGATGAAAACCCTGCACACCCCCAGTCTTGTGCCACATTTCTTTGACCTGACACATATCCTCAAAGGCAGTTTTGCATGTGCAAGCAATGGCTGATTCAAACAGGTCCTGTTCTGTCTTGGCCCGGTTAAGAGCATAGTCTACCGCTTCTTCCAGAGACTTTGCGTTCTGGCCCCGGGAAGCCTTTTTCTCATCCAGCACATACTCCACGCTGGCCTTCAGGCGGTGAACGGGGATAACAGATGTATACGCCATTTACCAGTTCTCCCTCACTTCCTTCCAAACTTCACGGGCAATGCGGATCATTTCCTCCACGCTGGCTGCATCTGCTTCACCGTAGGTATTGGCAACACGTGCCAGCTGATTGGCGTTGTTGCACAGGCCTGATACCTTATGAAGCAGATCTGCATGATGGGTGCACGGTTTCGGCCGCACCTGCGCTCCCATAATGAGGGTGCGCAGATATACTTCCCTGGGCTGGCCGCTGAGTTCGGTCTGGGCTTCCAGGTATTCCAGTTCCCGTTTGTTCAGGTGGAGCGGAATCACATGGTTACGCTTTCTCAACGTTCAGGAACCTCCTTCTTTTTGTTGGGCAGCTTAACCGGGTATTCGCACTGCACGGGTACTTCGTCAACCCGCACTATGCTACAATCCGGCACATGGGCCGCATACCGTGCATAGGAGTATCCTTCGGCTTCTACCAGTATTCCTTCCCGGCTATGTTCTCCCTTGACCAGCAGGCAGTGCCAACACGCTTCAGACGGGTCAAACCACATCCGATCACCGTTCTCAAACAGGAAAATCTGATCCTGCATGAATCCTTCTTTTCGGAATATGGCGTAATCTGCGTCGGAAAGGACGACCACCTTTTCCACCTGAAAAGCCGTGCGGGTTTTCTGCATACCCGGCGATGCGGCGCAGTCGATCAGTTCATCCACATCGCTGGCCTTCCGGCAGAATACGGCATACTGCTTATCGTCCATTGATTCACCTCATTTCTGCGACGAGCAATGCGGGGATGGCTGACGGGGGGTTGGGGTTCTCCCCAAGAAGGATGCGTTTGGATATCCAAACGCTATGCTTGCAAAGACAGCCACCCCCTGAGAAAAATAGGGCTGTCCCTTACTCGGCGGCCCCATCCAGGTCTTCCTGGATCTTGGCGAGACCTGCGAGAGTGGTGCAGATGATATGGCGCTTTTCAGCAAAGCCGATCTCCACCGACATCCCGTGACTGACTTCTTTGCCGCAGACCACCAGCATCCGGCAGCGGGCCAACTTCTGCAGGGCGATGCTGTGCAGATCCCGCAGTTCATCCGGGCTTTCATCCGACAGATACTGGGTATCACTCAGGGTGGGGCAGATGGGCACATACCCCAGTTCATACACAGTACGGCAATACCGCTTGAGAATGCGGGGGGCGGTCTCGGCAGAAGCACAAATATACGCAAACGCTTTATCCATTCCATGTCTCCTCTCTTACAAGAAAAGACCGACAGCCGGTTTCTCATCGGCCATCGGGCTTTTCTGTCTATCAAGGAAGCCTAATTAGGCTTCCTTAATATCTTGCAATCAGAAACAAGGAAGCCTAATTAGGCTTCCTTGTTTCATCCTTATTGGGTTTCCTTGTGGTCAGTGGCTTCATTGAGTGCGAATCGAACCCGGTCGGAGCCCAGCTTGTAGTAAGCGTCTGTCACCTCGATGCCTACGGCCTCGTAGCCCTCCTTCACGGCGGCCAGGATCGTGGTGCCCGCACCGGCAAAGGGATCCAGGATGCGCCCGCCGGGTACACAGATCTGCACCACATCCCGCATGAGCTGCAGGGGCTTTTCGGTCACATGGATGCGATTGGCCGGATTGGTGTAGCGGAACACACCGGGCAGGCAGCCTACAGGGCGGTCCATGGGCAGCGGTCCATTGGATGCCCAAAGCGCATACTCGCTCTGCTGCCGGAATCGGCCACGCTGAGGACGGCTGACCTGCTTATCCCACACGATCTGGCCTCTCCAGATCCACCCGGCCCACTGGATCGCATCGGACAGGCAGGGAGTCATGCGCCAGTCGATAAACACGACCAGCACGGCACCCGGTTTGCAGGCACGGCGGACATCCGACAGCCATTCGGCGCACCAGCGGGTCCAGCTGCGCTGATCTTTCTGATCCCCGTCGAAGTCGGGCAGTGCCTTGTCCGCTTTCATACTGCTGTACTTCTGGTTGGTGGTGCGGTTCTTCGCCGTCTGGCTGGTGCCGCCGCTGGCGTAGGGGGGATCGGTGATGACCGCATCAAAAACGCCGGGCTGGAACGCCTTGACAATGCTCAGCATATCCCCGTGCAGGATGGTCCAGCCATCTCCACCACTGTGTTCGATGGTGAGCTGGGTATCAGGGTCCACGATCAGGTTCAGTTCTTCCTTATTACTCAGAGGCATCCTTCCTTTCTTATCGCTCCACCTCGGAACGTCTGTTTCTCTTGGTCTCCTGCTTGTTGGGATTTTGCGGGATCCCGTTCAGGCGGAAATAGTTCCGCTCGACAGTCACCTTATTGTTCTCGACCACAAAGGAGTCCTTGGTGGGGTTGTTGATTGCAACCCCCGGCAAGATGACCGCAGTCCCTTTCACGAACACTGAGCCGCAAACATCCCCGTACACACTGGCAAAACCTTCGATGTGCGGCCATGCCCCGGTTACCGAACTGGCGGTGATCGCAGCATTGCCGGCCACATGAGCCTGCGCCTTTACGAAGCCATCCATCACGATGGCATGATCATCAACAACCGCATTTTGACGAATCATGGCTCGGCCTGAAACCAAAGCTGAGCCACGGATAACAGCGGTGCCCGAAACAGTTGCTTGCTGATCCACAAAAGAACTCTCGCAGGCGATGGCGTCATCAAAGATCCAGCAGGTCCCTTCCTGGCTCAAATTATCCTCGTTCTGAACATATCCGCCCAAGTCCCCTTTGACAACACCTGACCGCACATCACTTAATGCACGGATCCGATGCAGCCAGGGATACCGGGGATGGGCAATCTCGCTGATTTCGTATTTCTGACTCAACGAGTTTCCTCCTTTCGATGCTTGGTTTTGGTGAGACGTTCACGATGGGCATCATTGCCTGCCGCATAGATGGTATCGCACAGCAGATCACCAATGGCGGCATGGTCGTGCTCCCAGCGTTCGTAGATGTAGGCCAGCGGGTTCTCCTGATCCAGGAGCGCACGGATCTGCTGCTTGGTCAGGAAAGAGCTTTCCAGACGAACAGCAAGTTCGTTCTTGATCACGAGTTCATAGGCGTTGTCCACGACCTCCTGCGGGCCATGGCTCATGAGTTCCTCTGTATACCGGGCCAGTTCGGCATCCACCTTGGCCTGCAGCAGATCATAATTCGACATGGACATCTGCATCACCTCTCCTGCTGATCTTTTTTGGGGCGAGGCGCAGCGTCACCCTTTTCAGGTGCAGACAACTCGGTCTGGACGTACTCGCTGATGATCCCGAGCGCCTTGTAGTAGTCGCCGCAGTTCTGAACACGCTGAACCATCTCCTCGGCCTGTTTGCGCTGGCCATTCTGGCGAAGCAGCCGACCGGCTCGGCCCAGGATAGAGAAAATATTCCCGTCCTGGCCAATCAGCTTCATCTTGGGCTTGTGGGCCTGGCGAGGCACTGCCGGTTCCTGACCGGGCAGGGCATCCAGCACAATCGGGCAACGCTGATCCGGCTGCCAGAAGTGGACGTTCAGAACACCATCCGCCACCGGGATATCCCGCTGCTCAAAACCTTCGCCCCAGCCATCCGAATACTGGCCGGAGATATAGTCGAACAGTGCGTTCCAGTCCCGTTCGCTCAGTTCCTGCCTGAGCTCCACGGTGGCGCAGCCGCACAGTTTCCCATCGTAGACCACCACGTCGGGGTCGATGCGGAGCACGTTCTCACGCAGTCGGGGAAGGGAGCTGTCAATATAGGGAGCAAGGTTGCCGCCGTCATCCAGCAGTTCCTTCTCCTTCTCGATGTACTCCCGGATGCTCGGCTCGTAGTCGGTCAGGTCATGCCCGTCCAGTTCAGCGTAATCGTCTTCGCCATACTCACTGTCCATGTCCTCCACAGCCAGTTCCGCAGTCAGATCCGTGATTACATAGGCTTTCAAAGTTTCTTTTTCCATTGGACTCCTTTCATCGGGAAAGGGCCGCCCGCTGCCGGACGGCCCTCTCTTTGCTTTTCTCCTGTGCCAGATCTCCATAGTCCGCTCCTTCCCGTTCGGGCAGGTTCATAATGATCCGGTACTGTCCTTCGTATTCCTTGCGAATGTGCTCTGCCGCCCAGCGCCCCGCATGGTCGTTATTAGTGCAGATCTCGATTTCACAAATATTCGGGTGACGTTCCAAAAAGGCTGTCAGAGCCGCCGGTTTTTTGAACGAACTGGCACTGACACCTTCTTTGGGAGCGTAGATTCCACCAAGCGACAATCGGTACTTATCGTAGGTTTGTTCCAGCGACTGGTGGGCGAGCACCTCAATGGCGGCTTCGTAAACAGCTACCCTCCGGCTTTCACCTTCCGGCGGCAGACAGAAGCCGTATCGCTTGTCGCTGCCGGCCACCTCTGCTCGAAAACTCTGCTCCGCATTGGTGAGCGTTCCTCGCAGAAACGCATATCTTGGAACACCATTCTCGTCCCGTCCCACAAACACAGCATTGTGGAACCGGGCGCTTTCGTACAGAATACCGGCTCGGATGCAGTCGCTGATGACCTTGCGGTCAATTCCCCGATGCAGCAGATATGCAAACACCCTCCGGTTGTCTGCGGCTGGTTCGGGCAACGCAAACACTTTCGGCTTCGGCATTTGCTGGGGCGATGGAACGGTGCGGACAACTGCCGGGATCTGGTCCGACAAAAGCAAGACCGCTTCAGTGAAACGCATCCCTTCCACATGAATGAGATAGTCCAATGCACTCTTGCCGCCGATATCCCGACTTTTCCAGTGCCACAGACTGGTCTCTCCGCTGATCTTAAAGCTGTCATGACTCCGCAGCTGGAACTCATCCCGGCACTGACTGGGCACGATATCGTTCGGTCGGTATTGCAGCAGAAAATCAATGGCACGGATCTGTTTTGCCGCATTGATTTGTTCTTTGGAACAAAACGGTATTGTGTTTCCTCCTTTCGATTATTACGAAAAAGGCGAGGTTCGCTTTCGCGCTCCTCGCCTTTTTCCTTACTCTGCATTTACCGTTCAGGGCGGCTGAATGCAATATTCCTTTTTACGTCTCGCGACACATCGTCGGCAGCCTTTTCTTTATGCTGGACATGCTCCCGCAGCAACAAGGCTCGCTTTTCCAGCGCCCGTGCAATCGCTTCGCAGCGAGTATCGTCGATGAAATCCGAATCCGCCAAAACCTCCCGTGCGATATCCCCGAGGTGCTCCAGCTTGCTTTCATCCAGCCAGCCGAAATCCGAGACAAGCCGCAGTTGTTCCTCATGGCTGGTCTTAAAAGGTTTGCAGGCGACTTTCGTTCCTGCACGAATCAATGGTGTGGGGGTTTCGAACCAGAGAGAAGAGCCAGTGTCGAACAGAGGCGCAACTCCTGTATACTCCAGCGTATCCGCCCGACGCACCGCACCAAAATTTCCTTGGTGGCGATCCTCGTTAAGAAGCAGGTAATCTACCACGATTTGTTGCGCGATTGCCCGTTCCGCACCAGGGATACCCAACGCGCTACACCGTTCCAGATAGTGTTGATACAGGGAAATATGGTTGGGCTTCGTTTTGGTATGCATCAGGTACCAGGCGGACACATACTCCGTATCCTCGGTAACAAAATCCTCGCACACACTATAAGGGAGACCATCTGCCATTTGGAGCGTGTAGGGCACATGGGGAATGTTCAGCCGTTCCATGATCCGACTGGCGATGACCTCGTTGTAAGGTTCCTGCTGGAGCGCACCACTGCCGCCTTTCACAAGGCAGCGTTTTCCATTCTGGATCGTCCACTTTTTCCGCAACCAACCGTCGGATGTGTTGTCCGGGGACATCAGGCTGATTGTCTCGGCAACTCCGCCGCCAAACAGAATGTTACCCACATCTTCCGAAAACGGATTTTGGTGGAAGTTTACCTTAGCCCAGTGAAGGGTTCTGTTTTTCGGGCAGATCCAATACGCGTCAGACAGGCTCAGGCCCAGGCATTTTTCCAGCAGTTTTTGGGGCGCGGTGATCTGCAGTTCTTCCAGCAGGTGCCGCAGCCCTGCGCGGCTGGCAGGAATCGCACGGCCCACCCACCATTCATTCAATGCGGCCCGGTCCACCTGTCCATGGCGCACTGGGATGCCCACAGGAAGATGCGCGGCTTGCAGCAGCGCATTGACTGCGATGATGGAGCCGGTGGCTCCGTCGAGTGTCAGCTCTGCGACTTCCACGTCCCGGTGCATCAGAACATAGTTTCTGTATTCCGGTTCCATCCTCTCGCCTCCTTTTTGTAGGTTTGAGTTCAGTATACCATTTCCGCCCCTTCCTATCAACGAGAAAAGTGTTTATTCCACGGCATCCCGGAGCTCCTTGGCCTTATCGGTGCGCTCCCAAGCAAAGCAGGGACGACCAAAGTGACCATAGGCTGCCGTGCGGGCGTAGATCGGCTTGAGCAGATCCAGCTGCCGGATGATGGCCGCAGGGGTCAGGCCGAACACCAGCTTGACGGCTTCTTCCAGACAATCGTCCGCGCACAGAGTGCCGGTACCGAAGGTATCCACCGATACCATGACCGGCTCCGCCTTGCCGATGGCGTAGGCCAGTGTAACCTTACATCGGCTGGCAAGACCCGCCGCCACAATGTTCTTTGCAATGTACCGCGCCATATAGGCGCCGCTGCGGTCCACCTTGGTGGGATCTTTGCCGGAGAACGCACCACCCCCATGGGGTGCAAACACGCCATAGCTGTCCACCATGAGCTTGCGGCCAGTCAACCCAGTATCCGCTTCAGGCCCGCCAAAGACAAAGCGACCGGAAGGGTTCACGAGGATCTTGGTGTCCTTATCAGGCGGGAAATCATGCAGTGCCGGAGCCAAGACCTTGTCGGTCAGCTGCCAGAGCAGTTCGTCCTGCTCCATGCTCGGACTGTGCTGCGCCGAGATTACCACCGTGTCCAGCCGCAAGGGCTTGCCTTCTTCGTCGTACTCCACGGTGACCTGGGTTTTTCCGTCCGGGCGCAGGCCAGGAATCAGACCGGCTTTGCGAACAGACGAAAGGGTCAGCGCCAGCCGGTTGGCTAACACCACGGGCAGCGGCAGCATTTCGGGGGTCTCGTTGCAGGCGAATCCCACCATGACTCCCTGGTCGCCGGCCCCCAGCTCGCCGGTCCCGATCACCTCTCTTTCTTCCAGCGGGTTATCCACTCCTGCTGCGATGTCCGGGCTTTGCCGGTGAAACAGCAGGTCAATGGTGAGGCCACGGGTCGAGTAGCCGATATCGTGCATCAGAGACTCGATGATTGCAGGAACATGAGGCACATGGTGACTGGTAATTTCACCGGCAACCACGATATGGCTGCGTGTTGCCAGCACTTCGCAGGCCACACGGGACAGCGGGTCATGTGCAAGGCAATCGTCCAGTACGCTGTCTGCGATTTGATCGCACAGTTTGTCAGGATGCCCCTCGGTCACGGATTCAGCAGTATAAAATCGTTCCATCAGCTTACCCTCCTTTATCGTTCCTTCTGGCCACGCTGCTGCTCGCGCGGTTTGGGCTTCCCATGTTCATCGTAGCGTTCCGGGCGAGCAGCAGGGATGCTCCATCCGAACATGGAGCCGTACAGCATTGCCGTTTGCTGAGGTTTGGACACTCCTATCATCTGATTGAGAGTATCCGCATATTCCTCAGCCCCCATACCCTCCGGGAAGTGCTCAATGGGCCAGTAGCCAACTTGGCCGTATTTTACCAGCATGATCATGTTGAGGTCCGGCACCGAACAGAAGCCCAGTTCAGGGAGATTGTTCCGTTCCTGATATGCTTCCTTGATGGAGCTGGGTGCCCCCGGCAGGTTGGGATCATCGTACTTCAGCTGCATCAGTCCGTTCTTATAAGGAACGAACAATTCCGGCTGGAGGAACATGGCCTGATATCGCTGCGCCTGTTCGTCAGTAAGACTGCAGAAGTCTTCACCCTCGATCCCGCACACAAAAAACGGTCCTGCGATCGGTTGGTAGTTCTCCACATTTCGGTTCAGCGGCATCCCGTTGATCAGGCCCTCGTCGTTGCAAACAATGCAGATTTTCTCCTGCCAGGGATATGCACAATCGATCAGACCCCCGACCGCTTTTTGCAGCGATTCCAGGCCTGTGTCCAGTTCTTCGATTCGGGCATACTGGCCCGGTTCTACCATAACAACTTTCATTTCATCACTCCAATCCCAGCGAAAAAGGTTTCAGGCTGTTTGTGATCTCCTCATAAGAGTTGAACGTCACGGTGCAGCCCAGCAGATACGAAACAGCCTCGCCCCATTCCTTGAGGGGATACTGTTCCTTGTTCTCCATGCGGTGCAGATCGCGCAACGCCGCCCATTTCAAATGCGGCAAAATACGGAGGCTGGAGATAAATGTGTGATGCTGTTCCGCTACTTTGTCCAGCAGACCTTGCTTCAATGAATTCCTCCCTTCATAAAGGAAGGCGGGGTGCCTGCACACCCCGCCAATTACAGATTTACTCTTGCTCGATCGCCACAACCACTGTGCGCGCACCGTCCCAATCGTAAGCACAGGTCACCAGCGTCAGCAGGCGATCCTGCTTCCGGGGAACGATTTCTGTCCCTGCCAGCATACTGCCGGCAAAGGACAGAAAATCTTCATCCCCGGCAAACTGCGTCCTGTTAAACGGGAGCTTCGTCGTGTCAGTAGTCATTGCGGTCAAAATCCGGTATTCATGCGTCCCCCCTGCCGTTTGCAGGACAGCGGTGGGATGCGCTTGTCGGAACTCCGGATCCGCCATCTTTTTCAAGACAGCGAACATACTTCCGTCCGTCAAATTATGACCAAAAATCACAAAGTTAGGAGTGTCCGGCGTGCAGTCATACTGGAAGAACAGACTGCCGGCCATCCGCCACTTCATGTCATAGTTTCGGCGGAGATACTTTTCCGGGTCTTCGGCACTGCTTTGCAACACAGGATAATCCACAACTGTGCCGGGAATGGTGAGCCATCCCTTCACATCAGGGTACTTTGCCTGCAGCGCCTCTAAGTCCAGCTGGGTTTCTTCTTTTCCAGCCGGTCCATCCCCGGAGAGGTCATCTTCGGGGATGGTGGTAAACTGGGCTTTCAGGTCCTGTGCTTCCGCTGCTGTCAACCGGGGCTGAAAGGAAAACAGCCAGACCAGCCCCAGCAGGCAGATGCACAGAGTACCGATCAGGAAGCCCTTAGCGAAGTAGCGCATCAGGATTCCTCATCCTCATCATGGGTGCGGCTGTGCTTGAAAATCAGCAGCAGACCACCGGCAGACAGTGCCGCAACAACGCCCAGCGCGATCCACAGCCAGTTCATGTCACCAGTCTGCGGAACCGAAGGTGCAGGAGGGACAGGAGTGGGAGTGGGTGCAGGCTGCTCCGGCGTGGGCTGCTCCGGTACTGGGGCAGGTGCATCCCGCATGACCACGGTCCCGTCCTCCATCATAGTCCAATGATCGACGATCAACCAATCTTTGTCCGTGCAGACATACACATCGTTTTCGGGCAACAGATCGCCGTCCTCGTTCTGCCGCTGCACCAACTTGAATCGGATGCTCTCCGCCTTGGCAAAACCGTGCGGAGCGATGGTCTCCACCAACGTGTACACCTTGTTCAGCTCCAGGCCGCTAATCTCAACGGGCTTATCGCCGCTGACCCACTGGCGCACCACCGTGCCGTGATCATCCTGAATCGTCAGGGTCGCACCGGGCAGTTCCTCGTCGCCGGTAAGCTGCCGCTTGCTGATGAGCACGCAGGTCCCCTTGTTCTTACACACGCTTTCCAGCACCTGAATTTTGGCCCCGGTGTATGCAAAGGTGAACTCCATAGGGGCGTCGTTCAGATAGTAACCACTGGGAGAGCGCAATTCTCGGAGGACATACCGTCCGCTGTTCTGACGCTCCGCCTCACCGTATCTGACATCTTGCATGGGAAGGTCGCAGGCGAATACGACTGTGCCGTCCTCGCCCGTGGGGGCAGAGGTCGCCAGCAGATCACCGGCTCGGAACAGGCGGTCGCCGTCGGCGTTGTAGATGTCATCCTGCGTATACAGGTTGAACACCGCACCAGCCAGAGCCGCGCCGGTTTTCTCGTCCAGCTTGATGACCTTGACCTGCGCTTTTTCCCGTTCATTGTGGAACTTCAAGACCTGCTGTTCAGTGAACTCGGCAGCGGCATCTTCCGCATTGACGATTTCGAACTCGCTGATGACAGCATTGCCGTTCTCATCGATAGCGGTAATGCTCTTGGCCATGACCACACGGTTGGTCTGATTGTCCCAAGCGAAGATAGCATCGTAGCCCTGACTTGTACCGGTATAGCCGTAGGGCGGCTTGGTCTCTTCTACATGATAGGAGCCCAGAGGCAGCATCACGGTGACCTCTCCGATCGTACCGTCGTGAATCACACTGAGGAAATCGTAAGTAGCCTGGGTGCGGCCAGGACGGAACACTGCAATATCGCTGGTGCCGTCGCCGGTAGTGACCACTGCCACCACATCACCCTTGGCATACCACAAGCAACGATTGCCATCATCGTCGGTCTGGCGGTCCTGGGTGTAGATATCCTCATTGGCCGTGATGGTGTACTGGGCGCCGGCCAGCGGGCGTTCATCCCAGGTGAAGTCACCGGGCCATGCCTCGCCGGAGAACCAGGGGTCCAGGATATCCAGGCTCCAGTCCTGTTCCCAGCCGGTCAGGACTTCACCCGTTTTACGGATGGTGAGTTTGCCGAGGGTCTCGTGGTTGATGTACTCCTGGGTGAGAATGTACTCATCCATTCCGTTGACAGCATTGCCAACCACTTCCCAAGCAGAGTCGGAAGAGATCTCAAACTGAACCGTATAGGCTTCATCGTTGAAGAAGCCGTTGGGGCCTTCCAGCTCTACGACCTCGTACCGGCCCAAGGGCAGTTTTTCGGGGGTCTTCATACGGCCCTCGCTGTCGGTATAGAACACATTGGTTTTTTCGGTCGGATCACCGCTGCTGGGATCGACCATGGACAGGCGCTCTTTGGTGCCATCCTCATGCAGCATATAGATGGCGAAAGCGGTATTGGCCAGCTTGACAGCCTTGCCGGTCTCGGCATCTACCTTGACCAGTTTCAGGTAACCTTCCATTTCCTCATCGAGGATATTGTAGGTCAGGTAGCTGTTGCTGGGTTCGGTCACGCTGCCATTGGGCTGGCAGAAGAAGCTCTGCGGGGTAGTGCTGTCCACCGTGAAGCCAAAGGGGTCGCACTGGAAGACATCCTGGGGAATAGTGGTCTCGACGACCAGATACTGGCCATAGGGCAGGCCAGTCACCCGGAACACTCCTTCCTCATTGGTAAAGAGCTCGCTCAGGCGATACTCGTTGGTCGTGCCGGTGGGCACCCAGCCGAGGCCGCTGCCGTTGGCATTGTCGCCCGCTTCGGTCAACGTCGCATTGTAGGCATACACCAGCTCGGTGTCGCTCTCGAACATCCGGGCGATGGCCTAGGCTTCCTCGCTGAAATCATACTTGAGGGTCTCGCTGTCATAGTTGTCCTTGCGATAAGCGTTCAACACACTCTGCACGTTGTAGCTGCCGTCCGGGTTGCGGGTGAACTGATCCGCCTTAC
The DNA here is from genome assembly GCA_019119025.1 of Candidatus Allofournierella excrementigallinarum. GTDB lineage: Bacteria > Bacillota > Clostridia > Oscillospirales > Ruminococcaceae > Allofournierella_A > Allofournierella_A excrementigallinarum. The sequence continues at coordinate 8,930 of DWXV01000029.1, read as the reverse complement.
TCAAATCGGGAATGCGGTAAATGGTGAAGCCCGCCCCCTCCAGTTTGGGCGCAGGACTGCCCGGACCGGTGGTACTGACCAGCTTACGGAGTCCAAAACCGCCCTTCAACACGGCATCCAAACTGTGCTCGCCTTCACGGACTACATAGCCGGACTCATCGCCATAGGACAGGGTTTCATAGTGGTTGATCTCATCGCAAAGGTACCCTTCGGCGTAACTCAGATAGTAGCCGTCATAGGTTTTGAAGCCTTCCGGAGATCGTCCTTCAGCAACGCCAGAATACTGGTTTTTATAAACATAGTCGGTGTATTCGCCATCGGACTGCTCCAAAGGAGAATATTCACCGGTGGGTTCCAGTTTGCGACTCAATTCAGGATACTGACCGGTGACATAGAACTTGCTGTTGGTATCCACCGGCAGCACGAGCCCGGTGGCCCGTTCCACCAGGTAGTATTTGCCCAAGTACAAGTTTCCGAACATCAACGCCCCATCCTTGATCTCGGCGCTCGCCACCAGATGATCTTTGTAAAGGATAGGCAGATAGGAATCATCCCAGCTGCTGTTGGTGCGTACCGTGGTGTGCCAGATGGGGTTGCCGTCTTGATCGGTGATCTTGCTGTAATCCACAACACCGCTCACACCGTCGGGGTGAAGGATGTCTTCTGCCGCGTACAAATCATAAACGGCCCCTTCGATGTTGGCTTCGCCATGCGGCGCAGTTCCTTCCTGATTAGCCCCTTTCGCTGTTTTTGGGGTGAGGCGCAGCTGATCCAAATCGGATTTTTCCAGGATGATCTCGCCCAGAACCCGGTCATTTTGGAACACATTGTCCTGGGGAATCATGGTGTAGCTGTCCTCGTTGTTTGCGAGGCCGGTGCTGTCGGTCACATAGGTACGGCCAGCATTCTTCGGCTGATCATAGATGGTGACGGTGGCTTCCGCGCCGTCGCTGGTCAGCAGCTTGGTGCCGCCGGTGTAGCTGGTGGCGATGTCCGCGTTGTAGTCGGCGTTATCCAGCCAAATCACTGCGCCGTCATTGGCCTTGATGATTTCAATAGCGTAAGCGCGCTTGCCCAGCGGGGTACCAGCATCACCGGGCTGCTCAATGTCCGTCCAGTCGCCATAGTAGCCGTCCGGGGCTTTCGTTTCCACGATAAGGAATTTGCCTTCGTTGCGCTGGGTGTAGTAGAGAGTACGGCTGGTATCGAACTCCGTACCGTAGTCAGTGCCATTGGCCACGGAGTAGGTGCCGTCATCATTGCGGACAACGGTATACTGATTGTACCCGCCGAAGGGGATATATTTCTGGGTCACAGTATCCCATTCGAACACTTCGTACTTTGCATCAGCTGCAATCTGCTCGCCGGTCTCGCTGTCCACCTTAGAGATGTTGACCTGCAGGCTCCACTCATCATTGCGCATGAGGTAGTCTTTGGCCCGATCCATCGGAACAGAGATCGTCTGGCTGCCGCCATGCTCACCGTCGAAGAATTCAAAGCCGACCGGAATGACGGTTTCATCAAATCGGAAATCGATGCTGGCCAGTTTGTTTTTTGCCGCTGCAATAGCCCTGTCCACCATGCCCTGGGCTTCGGCGCGTAGCTGTGCTTCAGCACTGGCTTTGGCGCTGGCGGCTGCCGCGTCGGCCTCAGCCTGACTGCCAAAAGGCCCTTCCCGGCCACTTCGGCTGCTGGTGGAGGTTTTGGTCACACTGTAATGCAGGCTCCAGCTGGCGCTGGCGTCACCGCCAGTGCTCTGGAACTCATCATCCATTGTGTGGCCACTCGTAGTTACCACCTGTTTATCCGCCGGGGTGATCGCCCAACTGCCACCGTCAATTGTCCCACCTTTTTCCATGGGCTCGATTTCGATGGTTGCGCCATCCACCTTTTCTCCGGTTTCCAGCCCGGTCTTGTCGGTGTTGATCGTGTACTTGGCATCAAAACTGCCGCTGACCGTCTGAGGTCTTGCACTCCAATCCGCATAGAACTCCGGGCTTTCCACCTCCGGCCCAATCAGAGCAACGCTCTGCCAGCCCTCAATCGGCGGATCATAAATATAGGTGAAGCAATCGCTCTGTTCACCGTATACTGTCGCGCCCTTGCTCATTTTGGTCAGGGAGTCCACATAGCTCTTGGCCACTACGCTTTCGGGGTATTCCTCAATGATCCATCGCTGTGTTTCGTTATATGCGGTCTCCATGGTCGCGTCTGCGCTGAGCAGCCCGAGACTCAACTGGCTCAAACCGCCCCAGATGCGCACCTGATTGCCGTAATGATCGCCCGGCACATATTGGTCACCGGTGACAATGGAAGTGTGTGTATAACGATATTCAGGGCATCCATCTGGCCGACCCTTGAGGCCGGAATTGCAGCAGTATGCAGGCTCACCATTGAACCAGATGAGCCAAGTGCCATTCACAAACTGGGTGGAAGTAATGCGGCCCGTGGTCACGCTGGGTGTCGGGCGGGATTCGTAAGTACTGGCACCTCTATTGGCTTGTACCTGTTCCCCTGTTTCTCCTTCCAGCCGGATATTCAGGACTTTTTCCATAGCTGCGCCGTCAGGGGCAGTGTAACGGAACACCGCAGAAAAATCGTGATCGCTCTGGACATAGATGCCTGTGGTGGCTGCAGATGTTTCCACATAACTGCTATTCAGAATGGCGGCAGCGGTTTCTTCATCTGCAAGAGTCCCGTCGTAATCCAGCAGCTTTACATCATCGGGGAGGATGATCTGAGAGGAACTATGGTTAGCGGGATACTCCACCTGAACAAAGATGGAAACAGTGGCAAAGCTCTCACCGGCCCGCCGGGGAACTGTGATGGACAGTCCATCCGAATTCAGGGCTTCAGTGTCCATATTCCCGCTGTTTTCGGCTGTCTCCCTATCGTTCCACTGGCCAATGCCGATTTTGGTATCACCGGTAGCGACGGGCAAGCCGCAACTGCCAATGTAACTGCCGGTTGGCGCATCCGGCAAATCATTGTAAAGCATTTCTGTGATCTCGCTCAGATCGGGAGGTGAACCAGCATCCTCACCACCATCACCTTCGCTCGGAACGGCAGGGTTCTCGATGGTCGCCTGCATGGCAGCAACCAGCGCAGCCAGTGCAGAATAGGCAGTCGCCACTGCTTCGTTTTCCTTTTCCTCCTCCGCGAGTGAGAGATAGATGTCTTCCGCGGCAGTTACCGGCGCGGACGCTTCATCTGACAACACCGTAGCTTCGTCCAGAGCGGCGATCAAGTCCGGATTTTCTTTATCTGTCTGCCACGCATGACTGGCCAATGCCCAGTTGTTGACTGCCGCGAGGATACTTTCTCGGTCGAGCGCATCCACGGCAGAAATGAACGACTGAGCTTCTGCGCTCAGTTCCGCTTCTTTTTCTTCAACGGTGCCCTCGTTTTCTGCCTCATCCTCGGCAGTGTCCCCAGGTACACTATCGGTAACAGGCTCAGACTCTGCGCTTTCCGAACTGGCCTGGGACTCCACCGCCGAGTTTGCCTTGCTCGTCGCGGCAGGCTCCGACGCACTGCTCTCCAGTGCGAATGCGGTAGGTGCAGCAGTGCAGGAGAGGCAGAGCATGAATGCCAACATCAACGCCGTAAACCGGCGCAAAAGATTATTTTTTGTTTTCATCGATACCTCCAACGAAAAGAGCACCTGCATAAATGCAGGCGCTTGTATTTGACAGCAGGCCAGGGAATTGCTAGAATATAGGTAGTGCCTTCGTGCCGACTGTCAAGTTCAGTCGACACGAAGGCTTTTTTGTAGTGAGAGGGGGTGAAACATTGCGCTTCAATTATCAACGCCATTGCCCTACCTTGGACAAACTCGTACCATTCTATTTAGTCAATCTAACGCGTAAATTTGAATGGTTAGGCCCCATTACAGAGGACTTGACATTGCGTTGTAATAACGTCTGTCCGCATCGAGGCTCCTGCCCTAACGAAATCTACCACGTCAGAAAAAAAACCTTTTAAGCACGAAAAAAGAAGCTGCAACTGGCCTTGCAGCTTCTTTTTATGATTCTTCAGCTCCCTGTCTAAGGCAACAAATTGTATTCCAATTGCTTTCACCACAGTTACGGCCACATCGTTCCCCGTCTGCATGTACAACTGATTGTCGCTCTGGATGGTGAGAGTTTTATCAATTCTGCCATCTTTCCAGCGAAGGTAGCCGCATGTTGTGTTGCGACAATCCGAACGCTAGCCATACAAGCCAGAACCACCATTGTGGTCTATGTTTTTACATGATCCTCACTCCTTTTGATGTCTCTTTTCTCAGGTCATCTATCCTCCCGTCTGACCTGTCTTTTCTGTTTCTTCAGCCGAGACATGCGCTTCCCATATTCTTTTTCGAGGCGTTTTGCCTCTTTCAGAATCGTGAGCGGTTCAATGTCGTTCTGGCAGCAGCCTTCCACGATGCCTTCCAGATAATGGGGCGCGGCAGGTGCAGGGCTTTCTTTGTAGGGCGAATTCATCGTGTAAGCCATTACAGACATTTTCTGCCCGTTTCCACTGGTTACCGTGATGAGTTCTTTTCCATACAGTCGGGGGTATCCCTCGTAGAAGTCCAGGTTTTTCTCATCTTCCACTGAGATACGCCAGAGAACACCATCCACGTGGCTTCCTGGTTCGGGCAATATGGTAGCAACCCCACAAACGCCCCCGTTGCCGCAGAAGGTCAGCCGGTAATCATCCACACGAACCACCCCTACGACCTCTGCGTTCGGACATCGAAAGGACATTTGGTCCAGGTTCATGTTGGAGCCATAGGCAAAATACAGCTTCTCACTCAATTTGGCACCTCCTATCTTTCCTCTCTGTGCCTGCCATTTTGGCTCGGATAGTTGGAACGATCATATCGCCAAGCCCGATCGCCGGGCAGATTGGCGAGCAGATGCTCTCGTACATTTTTGTACTCAGGCCCGATCAGCCCGAGTCGCAGCAGAAAGGTGCGGAAAGTAAAGGCAGGGTTTTCGGAGATTTCCGTTTTCCGCATCAACGTCTTTTTTTGGTTGATCGCTTGTGCAGAGATTGCCAGAGCCAGCGTGATATTCGCCCGGACTTTACCGGCGTGGAGAGTGCTTTCAAAGCATCGCCATTCCAGTGTGCCTCGATAAAATACGGAATGCAGATTCAACGCATAATAACGAGTCCAGTTGTAGTGTTCATAGCTTCCGTCGTGCCCGCCATACCATTCCCGCTTCAGCCGCTCCATGCTGATGTTCGTGGGCAGCTTGCGGATTTTCTCCAGCATGGGTTCCCGCACCTTCTGGCACCAGCGTTCCACTCTGGCCTCGTTCACGTTGAGAGCTTTGAACAATATGTCCTCTTTGGAATACATGATGGACAGAGCGTTTTTCAAACTTTGGGGTGTGTGCCGGGAGGCATCCACATGGACGTGCATCCCGCAGCTGCCGTTGACAACTGCTCCGGCATGGCGCAGTGTCCGCACAACCTCCTGCAGCTTTCCCATCTCCTCATAGCTCAGTTTGGGAGAGTTCATCTCGACCTTATAAAGGCCCGATGTCGCAGGAATCTGGCGGCGGCCATCCCGCATGGTAGCCTTGATGCTGTTGTCGAAAACGAAGCGCCATTTCTTTCCGTCCCGGTCGATCACTTCCCACGGATCATAGGTCGTGGACTCGTGAGTCTGGCGGGCACTGGTCCCGAACAGGGCGGCGACCGCTTCCGCTGCCTGCTGACGGGTCAGGCCGGTCATTTCGATCTCGCAGCCGAAGGGCTGCTCTTTCAGATCAATGGCGCATCACCTCCGCATCCACAGCCGCCAGCCGTTTTCCGATGGCCTCTACCACGGTAACGGTCACTCCGTTGCCCGCTTGCCGGTACACCTGACTGTCGCTCTGGATGGCGAGGATCTTGTCGATCCTGTCATCTGCCCAGCCCTGCAAGCGGAGGCATTCTCTCGGCGTCAGTCGGCGGATCCGCCCGCCAATCAGTACGCCGGATGCTTCCCGCTTGTGCTTGCGGATCCCTCCGTTCTGCTTGGCCGTCAGGCATCGTGAAATACTCGTAAGCTCAGGATCTTCGTTCAGATCCACGAACCGGGGTGCCTCGATGAGCGTTCCTTGGGTCGCATCCGTGGTCAGGGTATGAGCGATCTTGTGGCCCACACGGCCGCGGCGGGTATTCATTTGTGGGTAAGCCAGGTCAATGCTGTCTCCCGGATAGGCCATCTTGTAGCCCTTTCGGGTGGCCTCCTTGATTGGGAATCCTACCTGATACAGCCCGGTCTTGCCGCCCACACCGCCTGCCTGGCTGGTGAGCGTACAGCTTACTCCGCTGGGGTCGTAGACCCTACTCCCCTGCGGCCCGTCATGGATGCAGGCAAGAGGCGTTGCATTTGCTGCGGTGAAAGGAAGTATTTTTCCTCTACATCGCTCATCAAGATATCCGACAATGTACACACGACGTCGGGACTGGGGGACGCCGAAATCCTTGCTGTTAAGCACCTGCCATTCCGCATGATACCCCAGTCTCCCCAGCGCATCGAGGATCGCCGCAAACGTCCTGCCGTGGTCATGGTTAAGCAATCCGGGAACATTTTCAAAGAGCAGATACCGAGGCTTCCGGGCTGCAGCCATTCGGGACAGTTCAAAGAACAGGGTCCCTCGGGAATCACCAAATCCTTTTCGAGCGCCAGCGATGCTGAATGCCTGACAAGGGAATCCACCGCAGAGCAGATCGAATTCCGGGAGTTCAGCGGGGTCGATTGTTCTTGCGTCTGAGCTATACCATTCCTCCTCACATTCGAACAGAGCCCGATAGCTCTGTTGTGCGTATTTATCGCACTCACAAAATCCTACACATTGAAATCCGCCGGCAAGCTGCAGGCCCTCTCGAAACCCGCCGATGCCGGCGAACATATCGATGAATCGAATACTCTCTTGCTTCAACTCCTTTCGTTACGATGTTTCTGTTTTTGCCTGCATGGGAACCACCTCCTTTTCCTGTGGACTATCACGCTTCCTCGCTGGGAGCGTTGTCAGTCTCCTCGTCAGCCGCATCGGCTTCCTGTGCGGTGCCGCAGCCGTCGTATTCGGAGAGATCGCCGTTTTCCGGCTGGTCTTCTTCCAGCGGGTCTTCGTGGCTGCCCTCGTCCTCGTCGGCCCGGGCCGCTTCGAAGTCTTCGTCCGCCTCCTCCAGAGCCTGCTCGATCAGAGTAACGATGAACTCTTTCTGGCTCAACTTTCTCCCGTACACCTGCTCGTAGCGGATCAGGTACTCTTTTACCTTCTGGTACAGTTCTTCGGTTACCTGAAATGCAATGGTTCGTGTTTCCATGTTCCCTTCTCCTTTCTTGTTGTGGTCATCCAGATACATATAAACGGCCTGTTGGATGAACTGCGCTGTGGTCATTCCTTTGTTCTCCAGTGCCTTTCGGATCCGCTCGTGCAGTTCTTCCGGCACGGTTACTGTCAGCTTGCCCATGCTGTTCCCTCCTTTCCATATCTTCCCTTTGGGCAACACAAGCATAGACAAAGCATCCGAACAAAGCTATCACCAAGTGCAACAAGAATTCATCGGGTAAATGCGGCACGTTATACATAGCAGATGCCCTTCTCCATCACAGCCACATCTACGTTTCCATCAGGCTTGCCATAAACCCCAGCATCTCATCCGGAACTTCCGTTTGTTTCTTTTGGAGGCTTTCCCCTTTGACAGCCACGCTTGGATCTGTCAGAACTTTTCGCAGGGTCTTCTCCAGCCCTTTTTGAGATTCTAAACACAGGATCGCCTGAACAAGATACTCATTCTTTTGCCCGGCAGGGACCCTTTCGAGATATTCCCATGCCTGCTGATGCAGCTTCAAGCGACGGTTAGGTCTGAACTCGAACTGGGGTCGTTTCATCGCTGTTCCTCACGGGCTGACATTTGGGCCAGAATTCGTTCGTAGCCCTCGGCGTTCACCTTATCGTCCCCGATCAGAAAAGCCCGACAAAGGCCGTCACGTTCGCTCACGTTGCGCATGACGGTCGCGGCACCTCCTCCCATCAGAATCACGGGCAGAGTTCGCAGGTCAAACCCTGCTTCCATTGCCGCCGAAATGAGTCGCTCAGTGTAGAGCCGGCCCTGCCGCTGAATCAGCTTTCGTGCCTCCTCATCCATGCTACAGGGCTTGCCGGCAAGGATCCGTTCCACCTGGGTGTCCGTAACAGACAGGCCGGTATCCCGACGAACCTGCTCCTGGATCTCATCCATGCAGCGGATCATGCCAAGTTCCAGACTGCGGCAGGTGGCTGCATTAGGGACGTTGTTGTCCAGTCGCATAAGATCCACCGTCCATCCGCCGATGTCCATGAGGAGCACAGACGGCTCATCCTTCACCAGCTCAGGATGAATAGCGATGGCGGAGTAGCCCTGGGGGAACAGTTTCACGCTTTCGATTTTGACTTTGTAGCGTTCCCCTTCGAACAGGAAGTTGACCGGCTGACCATTGCGCAGCAGATATTCGGTGAACGGCTTCTTGTCACGGCCATACCGTGCTAGAGGGAGTCCTGCCGCCAGGGTTACTGAACTCTCTGCCGGAAGGCCCCTGTAGCGAAGTTCCATGGCAATGGCGGCCAGGGTCAGAATGTAGTAGTTGTCGTTGACGGTCTTGTCACGCAGGATAGGCTGCCGGCCAGTGCCACAGACAAAGTATTTGCCGCCGATCTGGAGGGTGTTTTTCAGGGTATAAGGTTCATGGGTATACGCTGTCACACCGGCTGGGAACGAGAAATTCTTGGTTTTAATTGCGTAGTACCCATGGTCAATGCCAATGATCATGCTTTCAAGTCCTTGTATTATAGAGTAGTAGTTATTAAAGCCCCTCTCCAAGGGCTATATGCTACACTGTAAGGGATGCTGTGGATTGGTGTTCAAGTCCTACCACGAGATGGTTTCAGAAAGGTTCCAACCAC
>DWXV01000028.1 GCA_019119025.1 Candidatus Allofournierella excrementigallinarum | reverse complement strand
TGTGCGTTCCCGATCCTCCGGGCGGACTTTTCCATACGCTTCTTCGGCCTGCTGTTCCAGGGGCCCATCCGATACGGAACACAGGCTCAGGCGCAGATCCTCCCCAAAATACTTCTCGAGGTCATCCTCTTCTATCACCGCGCCGCGCAGAAGTTCGTTGCGCTGCTGAAGCTGCTCCCGCTTGCCGCGCTGTTCTGCCTCCAGGGCGGCGCACCGCTTTCCCGCGTCGCTCATCCGCTCCTGCTGGTCCTCCATCTCCCGATCCAGCTCAGCGCGCCGCTGTGCCCTGGCTCTGTTTTCCGGTCGGCCCAGGAACTCCTGGATCACCTGGACCCGCGCCTGAGAGACCTCCATCTGTTTCCGAGTCTGGGCATTGATCCTGCTCTGCGTGTCTGCCTGGTCGCGGAGCTCGGCAATGCGGTCCTCTGTCCACTCAACCGCGTCGGCCGCATGGAGCAAATCACTGTAGCTAATTCCCAGCGAGCCCAGCAACGCCTGATAAGATTCCGCGGCGTTCAGCGCCTCCTCATAGGCTTCTTCTGTCCGCATGTAGGGAAGTCCGCGGCTCAATTCACGGCTCTGCTGTTCAAGGAGAGCAACGACCTGCTTAGCTGACCGCTCCTGATCCAGGCACCGCTCCTTTCTGGCTTCCGCTTCAGACAATTCCTCCTGCGCCTGTGCCAGCATTTCCAGGGCGTGGTCCAGATCCACCACCGCAGGCAGTTGTTCCCGCTCCTCCTTCAGCCTCGCCAGCCGGCGTTCCAGCGCTTCCACTTCGGCTTTCTTCTCCCGCTCCAGCGCCTCCGCCCGCTCCAGACGCTCCTCCCACTCTCGGATCTGGCGCTCCCGGTTGGCGCGGCGCGCCGCGGCGCCAACAAAACCGGCAGGCCCTTCCGCACAGCTGTGTCCATGGACGGTGCCGCAGCGAAATCTCCCATCCGGCAGCAGGGCAGTCCCCGCCCGCAGATCGGACCGGGAGATGCCGCACAAGCAGGCAAGGACCGTTTCCCGGAAGCGCGGATCCCCATCCGGGAGCAGGCTGGCTATGGGATCGCCCACCGGCGGTTCCGGAGACAAAAACCGGTCCGGATATTCCCGGAGCAGTTCCCGGATCTCCTCCAGATGCTCCTGCGGGACCACCAGCGCGTCCAGGATCCCGGCGTCGGCAAGTTGCGCTTCCAGGAGATCCCGCTCCTGTTGCCCCAGTTCCGGCGCAAAGTCAACGACCTCATAGAATGCCGCATGCGGGATGCCCTGCATCGCCAGCTGAATGCGGGTCGCCTGGATCTGATCCCTGCGGGGCGGTACAGGTTCCGGCTGCTCCCGAAGCCACGTCAAGTTCCTCTGGATCTCGTCCCGCGCCTGACGCAGGTTTTCCAGTTCCAGGTCTCCCCTGTTTTTTTCATTCTGGGTCTGGCTGAGCCGGTCCAGATAACAGGAGCTGATCAGGTGGTTGACCGCTGTCCAGTCCGCGGGGGAGCGGTACTGCGCAAGCATCCTTTTCAAGCGCATCATGTCTTCCTGAGGGAAGCGGAGCTCCTGATTGCCCGCCTGCCGGCGCGAGAACGCTTCCAGAAGCTGATCCCGCTCTTGTTGTTCCTGCTGCTGCGCGTCGCGCAGCGCGCCCTTTGCCTGGATCTCCGCCGCATTTGCCAGATCCAGCGCCTGGCAGGCGGCGTCATATGTATCTTTGGCCTGGGACAACTCCCGAAAGCACGTCAGCATTTGCCCGATCTACTTTTTCCTCTGCAGGAGAGCGGCGGACAGGGCCCGGCTGCCGGCCTTTGGATCCCTTACCCGCAGCGCCTGCACATATTGATCGTGCTCCTCTCCCAGCGACAGAAGCTCATTCTGCCCGTTGAGGTCCCGGATCCCATCGTCCACCCGATCCTGCGCGTCGGACGTCTGGCGCTCCTTTTGGCGCAAGTCCACCTCATTTCGGGCAATGCTGTGCTGGAGGTTTTCCATCTGGCGCTCGCCCTCCGCCAGCTGTTCTGCAAACTGCTGGCAGGCAGCCTCTTCCTCCTCCATCCGTTTCCGCTGGGCCTCCAGATCGTCTTCGCCCAGGGCCGCATACTGGGCCTTCGCCTGCCGGAACCGGGTCTCCGCATCTTCCTGCTTCTGGGCTTGATCGCGAAGCTCCTGCTCCAGTTTTTCCAGGTCCGTTTTCGCATCCTGAAGCTGGTTTTGAAGCTGCAGCGTCTTGGCATGCGCTCTCAGGTAGGCCCATCCCTTCATGCCCAGCATATACTGATTATAGCGGCCGTACTCATTGCGGATGATCGCGGCGTCCCGCATGGCCGCCTGAAGATCCCGCAGCGTGTCCTCCAGGGCATCCATGCGCTCCATGGTGCTGACCATGGCGGAGAGATCCTCATCTGTCAACACCTGAAGCGATTCGTTCAAAATTTTCTTCACTTCAGAGGGGCGGAACGCCTCTTTGGACAGCTTTGGCGTGCGCACCTTGATGAGAAGCTGGATCAGTTGTTCATATTGGCGGATATCCCGGAACTGAAACACCCGGTCATTGACCAGCTGCTTATAGGCGCCGGGGGCTTCTGCCCAGTTGTTTTCATCGCCGATCAGATTGCGGAGTTTCTGCTTGCTCAGAGGAAGCATCTGGCCCCCGATTTTTTCGTAGAGCGAGACGCTGCCCGCCCCAATGCGGCGCCCATCGCACAGGCAGAATCCCCAGAAATCGATCCCTTTCCCCTTCTGCGCCCGCATCCCAACGCCGATGGTGAGGTATTCTTCCGTATCGGCTTTTTTGAACTCCAGATAGAGATAACCGGTGGATTCTTCCCGCTCCCCGTCTCCCAGGAGATAGAACTCCATTTTGCGGTCCCTGGAGCCGAAGGGATCCAGGCGTTCCGGGCTTTTATTGCCATCCAGGAGAAATGGGATAAAGCTCTGGGTCGTGATGGATTTTCCGGAAGCGTTATCGCCGCGCAGCAGGATATGTCCATCCTTGATTCGGAATTCCTCATGGTCATACAGCCAGAAATTCACAAATCCCAGTTTATGCATCTTCCAGCGGCTCATTCCCATCCTCCTCTCCAGGCCCGCCCTGATACCGGGCGGGATAGCGCCCTGTCCATTTTCCCACAGCGGGGCAGAGCACAACGCCTTCGGCCCGCTCCTCCAGAAGCATCCAGCCCGCCATGTAGGCGGTCAGCTCCTGGGCCAGCTTTTCCAGCGGAAGCTCCCGCAGGCGGCGGCCCCACCCATCTCCATACTGCCCACGGCATTGGACCAGTTCGTGCTGAAATTCCCGCCGGGTCAGGAAAACGGTATCATCTTCCTCGCGGGGATAGACGCCCGCCTTGATCTGATCCCGCAGCTGCGCGCACAACAGCAGCGCCGCGTCCGGGATGGCCGCATCACGCGGATGGACCAGCCCAAAGCGGTTTTCCTCATCCAGCACAAAGAACGCGCCGTTTTTGTGGATCTGAAGTTCACCGCCCAGCGCTTCTCCCAGATACCGGTTCAGCCATGAGCGCTGGTTTTTCACATAGTCGTAATCGCTGTGGTTTTGCTCAGACCAATAGAGCGCCGGCGCCAGCGTCAGCTGCCGGTATACCCGCTGGATCCGCTGACGTCCGCGTTCCGCTTCCTCTCCCTCCCACGAGAAGGCCTCGAAATCCTCAATGGATCTGCACTTCATGATATCACGGCCAAAATGGACGGGGAAGTGGCGGGATAGTCCCGTATTCTCATAAAGGACCTCCTGTGTCTGATCGTTTCCGAAGCCCTCGCTGACGCCGTCATAAGCCAAAAGCATCCCGGTCCGCTGTGCGTACTGGAGAACCCGCACCAGGGCTTTTCTATGGGGAAACCGGGTCCAATCCACCGGCTGCACCTCCGCGAGGATCGCTTCCAACGCTTCGGTCAAAGAGGAGAGCAGGAACTGCTCTCCATCATCCAGATCGGACAGGAAAAGCAGCATACCGCACAGCAGGCAGTAATCCAGCTTTTCCTGGAATTCCTGTATCCCCATCCAGGCCATTGCCTTCGGCGGCACTTTTTCCAGTTTTATCACCGACTCATTGACGATCAGATTCCAGCCCAGCTGTTCGTTCACAAGGCGGCGGTAATTGGGCAGCGCCCGCTTGACGGAAAAATACAATTCCTTGTGATCCGCGCGCGTCACCCAGAACCGGTCCAGCAAATATCGAAACTCATACATATCCGTTTTCCTCAAACACCAGCGTACAGTCCGGCATGGTCAGCGTGCCATCCGTACAAATCAGGTCACACATGCCCTTCCCCCGCTTTTGCAGCGAAAAACGCTGTCCGTACTGCGTGTGCCCGCAACCATCCGGCGCGAGATTCGCCATGGCCACCCACGAGAGAAATACCGTCCGCACTTCAGGCGGGACAGTATCGGACAGGGCGGAAAAGTCCAGCCTTCCATCCCGAATATACCCCATGACCTTCTCCTGGAGCCGGCGCTCTTCCTCCAGGATCTTCTGCCGCTGCGCCGCTTTTTCCGCGCTTTTATCCTCGAATCCGCTGCGGTCCATGCGGGGCTTATAGGTCCGCACTCTTGGCTGCAGGGCGTAGTCCATGGGCGGTTCTTCATAGGTGCTCAAGTCGATGCGCTCTGTCTCGCGCTCTGCGTTTACAGTAAAGTGCCTGCACTGCTGGGCGCCGAACACCAGGGCCGAGAGCCTATGCGCGTCCTCGATGGACGCGGCGCCTGCAAACAGTGTCATCAGATAACGCAGCTCCGCTTTGTTGCTGACGCCCATGTTCTGCGTTTGGACTAGGATCGCCGCGTTTTGAACCACTCTGCGGATCACTTCATTCGTGACATCCATGACCTGTCTGGCTGTGGAATCTTTTCCGGTGAACCAACCCATCAGCGACCGCCATACACCCTGCTCCTTCTGCCAGAGTTCTTCCTGCCAGAGCGGGGTCTGCTCAGAGTGCGGGCGTGGGATCTCCAGCGCGCTTTGATGGACAAGCGCGAGAATGCGGTCGACCTGATCTTCTGTAAACGATTCCAGCAGCGCGCCGATCTGCGCCGCGCTGCTTTGAAGGTCCTGGATAAAATCCTCCAGATAGCGGATCAGATGCTGCTTATAGGCAATGAACTCCGCCGATTTCATCTGTTTTTCCGCGTTAGGACCGTAAAATTCCCGCAGGTAATCCTGATGATTCTGGCGAAGACGGCGGAAATCCTCCTGCAGCTCCTGCCACCATTCCCCGACCTCTTTCAGGGACATTCCTTCCAGATGTTCAGCCGTATGCAGAGCCGCCTGGAGACGGCGGAACGCGCTGGAGGAAAGCCCTGTCGTCCGCGTGTACAGGTTTTCCAGCGTGACCGTCATGCGCTCCACTTCCAGCGCGGCTTCCGTCATCATGTACTGAAACTGCCGGTTTTTAAAATCCGTGATCGTGTATGCCTTGTGGGGGTCCTGGATCAGAGTCAGGTTTTTCCATTTTGCCAGCTGGTCCAGGTCTGATATGAGCTGCTCCGCAGTGTATTCGGCGAAAAGAGGGTCTTTGTGCAGCAGGGTCAAAATGGCGTCCTTATCCAGCTGATAGCGCATTTTTTGATATTCCTGATAGAATGTACGCATGATGGCCCGGTAGGAAATGTAGTTCTCCGCGGACAAATATCTTGTCTGCGGGATGCTCTCCAGCAAATCAGCCTGCAATGCCATCCGCATTTCCCCCATCCGTGATACTCGTCATCTGAAACGGCGCTTTTATGACTATAGTATATATGACTCGCCCGTATTTCGCAATCGTGGCCGCTCCGGGCTGGTATCTCACATAACGAAAACCCGCCGCTGCACGGCGATGTCTAACCAACATCTGCGCCCGTCTCACCAAATCATTTCCCCTTACCCTGCACTTGATTTCAAGGGAAAAGCTTAAAGGCTGAGGGAATTATTTTAACCTGTAATAGCAAGTGTTCTTTCCGGCGCCCTCCCGTTTTAGTTCGCCGGACGCCACTGATTTCCGCAGCGCTCCTTCGATGGTGCTGGTACGGAGCGAAGGGCAGAGTTCCCGGATGTCCTGCTTCATCTGTTCTCCGGTCCATTCCCCACGGACCCGCTTCTCCGGCAGGAATTTTGCATCCTTAAAACCGCTGCGCCATTGATCGCGTTGACCGCATCTGCGGTTTTGAGGGCCGCAAGCCTTTTTGGGAAATCGTCTTTCATTTTTATCTCTATTTTAACAAGCAAACCATCTGTGAATATTTTGCGGGCATCCCTTGACAACCGGCCGTTCTTCTACTATTATGTAGCTTGCTACCAAATCACATAGTATATATTAATTTGTAAAAAAGGAGGGGCATCCATGTCGCCGGTCGGCAGAGATGACCTGGGGTTCAAGATCAAAACCATTTCCAAGCTGCTGACACAGAACATGAACAACAGCATCATGTCTCTGGACCTGACCAGCTCGCAGGCCCTTGTGCTCGGCTATCTGTGCTACCGGACCCGCCGGCAGGAAACGGTCTATCCGCGGGACATTGAACGGCATTTCCACTTTACTCATCCCACGGTATCCGGGTTGCTGCAGCGGCTGGAGATGAAGGGCTATCTGAGCAGCGAACCTTCCCCGGAGGACCGGCGGTGCAAGCAGATCCTCGTCACAAACCGGGCGCTGGAAGCCAACCAGCAGGTCCTTGATCATCTGGCCGCATCGGAACAGCAGCTGGTCAGCGATATGTCCCGCGTGGAAATCACCCAGCTTCACAGCTTTCTGGACCGGATGATCCAGAATCTCAGCGCGTCCAATGGCGCGCCGCAGGCGGCGGACCAGTTTCCCCGGCCCGCTGATGAGACGGAAAGGGAACCCGAAGATCGCAGTTGGCGGTCTGCGGATTTTCGTTAAAATTTGCTTTACAAACTCCGGATGGGGCTGCGCCGCGGAAGGGCTGATCCCGCGCGGTGCGGCGGCCTGCGGCCGCGGAAGGCTCCGGGAGTTTGGATAGGAGGAATTTTCTGGTATGATCAAAACACTGAGCAAAAGCATACGGGAGTTCAAAAAGCCGGCGATCCTCACGCCGATCCTGGTGGTAGGCGAGGTCGTCCTGGAATGCATCATCCCGTTTGTGATCGCCAATCTCGTCAACGAGATGCAGGCCGGCTGCGGCATGGACGTCATTCTCCGCTACGGCATGCAGCTGATCATCATGGCCGTGCTGTCGCTGATCCTGGGCGTGGCGGCCGGCAGCACCTGCGCCACAGCCTCCACGGGCTTTTCGCGGAATCTGCGGCAGGATATGTTCTATCGCATTCAGGACTATTCGTTTGAAAACATCGACAAGTTCTCTGTCTCCAGCCTGGTGACCCGGATGACCACCGATGTCATCAACGTGCAGATGTCTTTTATGATGATCATCCGCGTGGCCATCCGCGGCCCGCTGATGCTGGTCTTCTCCTTCATCATGGGCTTTGCCATGGGCGGCCGCCTGGCCATGATCTTCCTGGTGACGATCCCCCTGCTGAGCGTTGGCCTGGCTCTGGTGATCCGCAAGGCCACCCCCATTTTCCGCCGCGTGTTCCGCAAGTACGACGCCCTCAACGACTCGGTGCAGGAGAACGTACAGGCCATGCGCGTGGTCAAGAGCTACGTCCGCGAGGACTATGAAAAGAAAAAGTTCGGCGCCGCCGCCGAGGACGTCTGCAAAGACTTCACCCGCGCCGAGCGCATCATGGCCATCAACAACCCCATGATGCAGTTCTGCGTGTACACCGGCATGGTCTTTGTCCTGAGTTTCGGCTCCTATGTCGTCATTTCCAGTCAGGGCCTGGAGGTGAACGTCGGCCAGATGTCGGCCATCATTACATACAGCTTCCAGATCCTCATGAGCCTGATGATGCTCTCCATGGTGTTCGTTATGATCACCATGTCCATGGAGTCCGCCGAGCGTATCGTCGAGGTGCTGCAGGAAAAGAGCAGCCTGACCAGCCCCGAAAATGCGGTCACAGAAATACGGGACGGTTCCATTGATTTTGACGGCGTCAGCTACAAGTACACCCGAACCGCCGAGCGCAACGCCCTGGAGCATGTGGATCTCCACATCCGTTCCGGCGAACTCATCGGCATCCTGGGCGGCACGGGCTCGTCCAAGACCACCCTGGTGCAGCTGATCCCCCGTCTCTACGACGTGACGGAGGGCACGGTCCGGGTCGGCGGCGTAGACGTGCGGGACTATGACCTGGAAGCCCTTCGCGACAGCGTGGCCATGGTGCTGCAGAAGAATGTGCTGTTCTCCGGCACCATCAAGGACAATCTCCGCTGGGGCAACCCCAACGCCACCGACGAGGAGATGCTTGAGGCCTGCCGTCTGGCGCAGGCCGACGAATTCATCCAGCAGTTCCCCGACAAGTACGACACCTGGATCGAGCAGGGCGGCAGCAACGTCTCCGGCGGCCAGAAGCAGCGGCTCTGCATCGCCCGGGCCCTTCTGAAGAAGCCCAAGGTCCTGATCCTCGACGATTCCACTTCCGCTGTGGACACCCGGACCGACGCCCTGATCCGCCAGGGCTTCCGCCAGTTCATCCCGGATACCACCAAAATCATCATTGCCCAGCGTGTGGCCTCGGTTGAGGATGCCGACCGCATCATCGTCATGGACGGCGGCCGCATCAGCGCCATCGGCACCCACGAAGAACTTTTGAAGAGCAGCGATATCTACCGCGAAGTGTACACGTCCCAGACGAAGGCAGGTGATCATGATGAAGCGTAAAAACGCGATGGAAACGCGGAACGCCGCCCCTGCTGCGGCCCGCACCAGCACCAGCCGCGGCCGCCGCGCCCCCAAGGGCGTGCTCCGCAGGCTGCTGAAAACCCTGTTTGAATTCTATCCGGTGCTGCTGCCGGTCACGCTGGTGTGTATCCTGATCAACGCCATCGTCAGCTCCATGCCGGCGGTCTTCCTGCAGAAAGTCATCGCCGTGGTAGACGCCAGCTACAAGAGCGGCGACTGGTCGGCGGTCTCCGGAAAAATCCTTGGCCTTGTGGGGGTCCTGGTGGCTATGTATGCGATCAGCCTCATCGCCGGCGCCTTCTACACGCAGATGATGGCCATCATCACCCAGGGCTCCCTGAAAAAGATGCGCGAGAAGATGTTCAACCACATGCAGGACCTGCCCATCCGGTACTTTGACACCAACGGCCACGGCGACATCATGAGCTACTACACCAACGATGTCGACACCCTGCGCCAGCTCATCAGCCAGAGTCTTCCCAATATCCTCATCTCCGCCATCACGCTGTCCGTGGTGTTCTGCATCATGATCTATTACAGCGTCATCCTGGCCCTCGTGGTGGTGGCCGGCGTCATCTGCATGGTCTTTGCCGCCCGCGCGATCACCAAGCGCTCCTCCGCCTATTTCCTGCGCCAGCAGATCACCCTGGCCAACGCAGAGGCGTTCATGGAGGAAATGATGACCGGCCAGAAGGTCATCAAGGTCTTCTGCCACGAGGAAGCCGCCAAGGCCGACTTTGACAAGGTCAACGACGAAATCTTCTTCAACGCCCGCAACGGCAACCGCTTCGCCAACATTCTCATGCCGCTGCTGGGCAATGTCGGCAACGTGATGTACGTGGTCGTGGCGCTGGTGGGCGGCGCCCTGCTGCTGTCCGATGTCCCCAACATCAGCCTCTCCGGCATGGCTTTCAGCATCAGCATCGTGGTGCCGTTCCTGAACATGACCAAGCAGTTCGCCGGCTCCATCGGTCAGGTGTCCAACCAGATCAACATGGTCATCATGGGTCTGGCCGGCGCCCACCGGATCTTCTCCCTGCTGGATGAAGAGCCTGAAACCGACGACGGCTATGTGACCCTGGTCAACGCCAGGGAGAACGCCGACGGCACCCTGACCGAGTGCCCCGAGCGCACCATGATCTGGGCCTGGAAGCATCCCCACCACGACGGCACCGTCACCTATACCAAGCTGACCGGCGACGTTCGGTTCTACGATGTGGACTTCGGTTACACGCCGGACAAAATCGTCCTCCACAACATCTCCCTCTACGCCAAGCCCGGTCAGAAAATCGCCTTCGTGGGCGCCACGGGCGCCGGTAAGACCACCATCACCAACCTCATCAACCGGTTCTATGACATCGACGACGGCAAGATCCGCTACGATGGCATCAACATCAACAAGATCAAAAAGGCCGACCTGCGGCATTCCCTGGGTATGGTGCTTCAGGACACGAACCTCTTCACGGGCACTGTCATGGACAATATCCGCTACGGCAATCTGGAGGCCTGCGACGAAGAGTGCATCGCAGCTGCCAAGCTGGCCGGCGCCGACGACTTCATCCGCCGTCTGCCCGAGGGCTACAACACGGTGCTCCGCGGCAACGGCGCCAACCTGAGCCAGGGCCAGCGGCAGCTGCTGAGCATCGCCCGGGCTGCTGTGGCCGATCCCCCGGTCATGATCCTCGATGAGGCCACCTCCTCCATTGATACCCGTACCGAGGCCATTGTGCAGCAAGGCATGGACGCGCTGATGTGCGGCCGGACGGTGTTCGTCATCGCCCACCGTCTTTCCACGGTTCAGAACTCCAATGCCATCATGGTCCTCGAGCATGGCCGTATCATTGAGCGCGGCAGCCACGACGAGCTGATCGCCCTGAAGGGCAAATACTATCAGCTGTATACCGGCGCCTTCGAGCTCGAATGATCTCAAAGAAGACGCGCAATCCCCTGCCTCCTGAGATGTGAAGTCAAAAATTTCATACTGGCAGGGCGCAAAGGGCGCTGATGTGAAATATCAGCGCCCTTTGCCTCTCCCAAACGCCATAGGAATGCCTATGGCGTTTTTTGTATCCCAAAAACCATCAAAAAGTGGTTTTCAGCAGCGATTTGCACCTCCAGCGAGACTCGAATCAGCTGTATTCCGCATTCGGAGAACGGCGTGCAATTTCATAAGATGCGTTCCTTAGGAGCTGAGGTGAGCCGGATGCCATAAGTCCGCAACCGGCTCCGGGGCAGAAGAAGTGGTTCAGTTCTAAAGGCGCTGGAGCGAGCTGGGTACATAGTCTGCAACCGTATGCGGGACAGTAAAGATAAGATCATGGATGGGGAGTATGTTATCTATAAGACGCCCCATCCCCCGGACACGGGCCAGCCGTTTGAGGACGAGCCGGATACGGCTTGCCCAGATACGGAAACCACGGATATGGATGACCCATATCTGGAAAGAGGTGATGCAAGTGCAGGAAGAAACCGCTCTGTATACAGTTTCCCTCTGTTTGATTTTTATAACGACTCGAAAATTGAGGGAATCATTTTAATCTGTAATAGCAAGTATTTTTCCCGGCGCCCTCCCGTTTCAGTTCGCCGGATGCCACCAATTTCCGCAGCGCCCCTTCGATGGAGCTGATACTGAGTGACGGGCACAATTCCCGAATGTCCTGCTTCGTAAACCGGCCCACCTTCTCCTTGGCCGCCCGGCGCACAGTCTCCAGGGCAGGGAGCTTGGTCTCCACCAGAGCAAAGCGGTCTTCAAAATCCTTATAGGCGGAAAGAATGGTCCCCAGAAGATACTTGATAAACGGCACTACATCTTCGGTGCCTTCGTGCCACCCAATTTGCGCCTGGCTCAGGACATCATAATAGAGGTCCTTATTTTTTGCGATCTTGGCCTCCAGTGAGATATATTTGCCCACATAAAACCCGCTGCGGTAGAGCAGCAGCGTGGTCAGCAGGCGGCTCATTCTGCCGTTTCCGTCGTTGAAGGGGTGAATGCAGAGAAAGTCGTGGATGAACACGGGAATGACGATCAGCGGCTCCACTTCCATGTTCCCAATGACCCGGTTGTACTCCTCGCAAATTCTGTCCAGGGCCTCCGGCGTTTCATAGGGAGCCAGGGGCGTAAACAAGGTCTCCACATGGCCGTCGGGATAGGTGGCGCTGATGTAGTTCTGCACACTTTTGGTCCTGCCCGCCAGGGGATTGTTCATATGGCTGCAGAGGATCTTGTGGAGCTGCAGGATGTAGTTCCGGGTGATGGGGATGGCGTCAAAGTTCTCGTGAATGAGGTTCAGCACGTCCCGATAACCAGCGATCTCCTGTTCGTCCCGGTTTCTCGGCGCTGTTTTCTCCTCCACAAGCTGCCGGATACGGGTGTTTGTGGTCACGATGCCCTCAATGGCATTGGATGCCTCGGTGCTCTGCACCTTCGCAATTTCCACCAGCTTTTCCAATTCCACTGGCCGCTGTTTCAGGTACAGTTCCTGCTTTCCGGCTTCTTTATAGATCGCCGCGACCAGGCCCAAGATCTCCGAGTCCCACTTCTGCTCCCGGATCGCGGAGTAGTTGAATGCACGCATACCCTTACCCTCCCTTTATTCCCTTAAATTTTACCATAGAATAAGGGAAAGTTCAACTCCAGGAGAAAACTTTCCCTTATCAGTATATCAGTTTTAAGGGATGCTATACGTCTGTAAGGGAAATCAATCGCATTTCCGCCATAGCCTGAGCTTGTGGCGTTTTTCATGTCCCACAACCTTTTCTCCTCCGCCGTAATCTTTCGAACGCCTTTAACAGGAAACCTTCTCTTATTTTCGTGCAGCTCCGTACCGATATAACAGAATGGGACCGCCGGCGTACCGGCGGTCCCGTGTTTTTTCATCCAAGGGTTTTCATTTGCAGTAAAATCGTTGTAACTGCAGGAAACCTGATTTCTCACAAGCCCCGGGTTTCCTGCGGGTTTGCGGGCTGTGCGTCAGTCCAAGGGCTTCATCGTCGGGAACAGGATGACGTCCCGGATGGAAGTGCTGCCGGTGAGCAGCATGACGCACCGGTCGATGCCCATGCCCATGCCGCCCGTGGGAGGCATGCCGTACTCCATGGCGGTGAGGAAATCCTCGTCCATCATCTCGGTCTCCTCGTCGCCGCGCTGGCGCTGCTCCACCTGCTTTTCAAAGCGCTGGCGCTGGTCGATGGGGTCGTTCAGCTCGGAGTAGGCGTTGGCCAGCTCGCTGCGGCAGATGAACAGCTCGAAGCGCTCGGTGAGGCGGGGGTCTTCCGGGCTGCGCTTGGTCAGCGGCGAGACCTCCACGGGGTACATGGTGATGAAGGTGGGCTGCACCAGCTGCTCTTCCACCTTCTGGTCGAAGCAGGCATACAGGGCGTTGCCCCAGGTCTTTTCGGCGGCGTCCGCAAGCTCCACGCCGATGGCCCGCGCGGCGGCCACGGCCTCGGCGTCGCCGGTGATGGCGGCAAAGTCCACCCCGGCATACTCGCGCACCGCGTCCACCATGGTCAGGCGGCGCCAGCCGGGGGTCAGGTCCACCTGCTCGCCCTGCCACTCCACCTGATAGGTGCCGAGAATTTCCCTGGCCGCGCCGGAAATGACCCCCTCGGCGATGTCCATCATGGTGTGGAAGTCGGCATAAGCCTGATACAGCTCCACGGTGGTGAACTCGGGGTTGTGCTTGGGGTCCATGCCCTCGTTGCGGAAGATGCGCCCGATCTCATACACCCGGTCGATGCCGCCGATGATGAGCCGCTTGAGGGGCAGCTCGGTGGCGATGCGCATGTACATGTCGATGTCCAGGGTGTTGTGGTGGGTGATGAAGGGCCGGGCCGCCGCGCCGCCGGCAATGGTGTTCAGCACGGGGGTCTCCACTTCCATGTAACCACGCTCGTCCAGATAGCGGCGCATATAGCGGATGAAACGGCTGCGCACCTCAAAGGCGCGGCGCACTTCGGGGTTGACGATGAGGTCCACATACCGCTGGCGGTAACGGGTCTCCTGGTCCTTCAGGCCGTGGAACTTCTCGGGCAGGGGCAAAAGGCTCTTGGACAGCAGCGCCACTTCGGTCACGTGCACGCTGATCTCACCCATCTTGGTGCGGAACACATAGCCCCGCACGCCCACGATGTCGCCGATGTCGAACTTTTTGAACTCCTGATACACGTCCGCGCCCACATCGTCCCGCTTGACATACATCTGGATGTCGCCGGTGGTATCCCGCAGGTCGGCAAAGCTGGCCTTGCCCATCACCCGCTTGCTCATCATCCGGCCCGCCATGCACACCTGGCGGTGGTCTTGGGGGGCGGCGTCCTCGGGCAGGTCCTGGAAACTCTCCTTCACCTCGGCGGCAAAATCCGCCTGGGGCCACCGGGTGATGTGGAAGGGGTCCTTGCCCGCCTGCTGCAGGTCGGCCAGCTTCTGGCGGCGGATGGCCACCAGCTCGTTGTACTCCTGCCGGGTCATCTCCCCGTTGCCCGGGGTCTGGTTCGTCTGTGCCATTCTATTCTCTCCTTTGCGGTGCAAAACGGCCGCGGCGCGGCCCTTGTCTACAGTAAGCCTTATTATAACACAAAAACAGGTGCCATGGCACCTGTTTTTGCAGAATTTCCTTGTGTTTTGCAGCCAAAAAGGCCCTTACAGCGCCGAACGGGTGATCTCCACCACCTTGTAGACCACGGTGGCGCCGCCCGGCAGGGTGATCTCGGCGGTCTCGCCCGCCTTTTTGCCCAGCAGGCCAGCGCCCACAGGGCTCTCGTCGCTGATCTTTCCGTTCAGGGGGTCGGCCTCGGTGGAGCCGGTGATGTCGTACTCCTCCACCTCGCCGTCCTCGTCCTCGATCTTCACATGGGTGCCCACCGCCACATACTCCAGGCTCAGCTCGTCGTTGTCGATGACGCGGGCGTGCTTGAGCATGGCCTCCAGCTGGGCGATGCGGCTCTCGATGAAGCCCTGCTCGTTCTTGGCTTCGTCGTATTCGCTGTTCTCCGACAGATCGCCGAAGCCGCGGGCCACCTTGATCTTCTCGGCCACGTCCTTGCGGCGGACCGTCTTGAGTTCTTCCAGTTCGTTTTCCAGCGCCTCAAGGCCGGCGCGGGTCATAACGAGTTCCTTCATGCTCATTGCTTTGAATGCTCCCTAACGATAATGTTTTCGCACCACACGTGCGTTTTTTTGGCTTTGGGCCCGTGCGCAGTGCGCACCATCGGGCAGCAGGCCGAGGATACGGCCCGCACATGTCCCAATTTCCGTAGTATAGCTGATTTAACCGTCACTGTCAAGATTGGGCAATTGTTTTCAGCTATTTCGCCAAAAACCGACCACTTTTTTTGTGCCGCAAAAAACGGCCCACCGCCAGCCGTCCGGCCACCGGTGGGTCCGTTTGCGCTTGCTTTGTTCATTGTATGCAGCCGGGCGGTGGTTTATGCCTTTGCTTCAGGCTGCAAGGGGATCACTCCTCGTCCTCGGCTCCGCCGCCCAGCTTCTTGGCTTCCTCGATGACCTTGCCTTCCAGGTTGGAGGGCAGCGGCTCGTAGCGCACGAAATCCAGGGTGAAGTGGCCCCGGCCCTGGGTCAGCTGGCGCATGAAGGTGGTGAAGTCCTGCATCTCGGCCAGAGGCACCTCCGCCTCCACCACCTGCAGGCCGTCCTCGTCGGGGCTCATGCCCAGAACGCGGCCGCGGCGCTTGGTCACGTCGCCCATGATGTCGCCGGTGTTGTCGCCGGGGACGTGGGCGCGCAGGGTGCCGAAGGGTTCCAGGATGACCGGGCCGGCCTCGGGCAGAGCGGCCTTATAGGCCAGCTTGGCGGCCATGATGAAGGCCATTTCGCTGGAGTCCACAGGGTGGTAGCTGCCGTCCAGCAGGGTGGCTTTCAGGCCCACCACGGGGTAGCCCGCCAGCACGCCGTGCCTGGCAGCCTGGCGCAGGCCCTTTTCCACCGCGGGGAAGTAGTTCTTGGGCACGCTGCCGCCGAACACCTTCTCCTCGAACACCAGCTCTTCGCTGTCGCAGGGCTCGAACTCGATCCACACGTCGCCGAACTGGCCGTGGCCGCCGGTCTGCTTTTTGTGGCGGCCCTGGGCCTTGCACTTTTTGCGCACCGATTCGCGGTAGGCCACACGGGGGGCGGTGAGCTCCACATCCACGCCGAACTTGGCCTTCAGTTTGGCCACAACGGCGTCCAGATGCTGCTCGCCCAGGCCGGAGATGATCTGCTGGCCGGTCTCCGCGTCCACGCGGTAGGCCAGGGTGCGGTCCTCTTCCATCAGGCGGGCCAGCGCTGCGCCGATCTTGCCCTCGTCGCCCTTCTTGGTCACGCGGATGGCCATGGACAGGGTGGGGTTGGGGAAGGCGGCGGCGGGCAGGGCGGCCACCCGGGCGGGGTCGCACAGGGTGTCGCCGGTCTGGGCGGCGGAGAGCTTGGTCACCGCGCCGATGTCGCCGGCGGTGATGGAGTCCACATCCGTCTGCTTTTTGCCCCGCATATTCAGCAGCTTGCCGAAGCGTTCGGCCTCGCCGGTGCGGGCGTTCACCAGGTTGGAGGCGGCGGTGAGGGTGCCGCTGAACACCTTGACGTAGCTCAGCTTGCCCACGAAGGGGTCGGCCACGGTGCGGAACACATAGGCCGCCACGGGGGCCGCCGGGTCGCACTCCAGCTTCACTTCGCCGCCGGCGGTGAGGGCCGCGGGGGCGGGCGCCTCGGCGGGGCTGGGCAGCAGGACCTTGAGGTTATACAGCAGCATGTCCAGTGCCTGCAGGTTCACGGCGCTGCCGCAGAACACGGGGGTGATCATGCCGCTTTTGCAGCCCTTGGCCAGGCCTTCCACGATCTCCTCGGTGGTAAAGGCCTCGCCGGAGAAGAACTTCTCCATCAAAGCGTCGTCGGTCTCGGCCACGGCTTCGCTCATGGCTTCCACCAGGCCGTCCAGCCGGTGGCCCATCTCGGGCAGGGCCACCTGCACCTGCTTGCCGCCCTCGTACTTGAAGGCCTTCTGGCTGAACAGGTTCACATACACCACCGTGCCGTCCTCCTGGCGGGTGGGCACCACGCAGGGGCACACCGAGGGGCCGAACTTGGTCTTGAGTTCTTCCAAAATCTTGTAAAAGTTGGCGTTCTCCAGGTCCATCTTGCTGACGAACACCATGCGGCTGCGGCCCATCTTTTCGGCCAGGCGGTAGGCCTTCTCCGCGCCAACGGTCACACCCGAACGTGCCGAAACGGTGATGAGCACGCTGCCGGCGGCCTGGATGCCCTCATACTGGCCCAGCTCAAAATCGAACAGGCCCGGCGTGTCCAGAAAATTCAGCTTTACGTCCTCGTACTCCACGGGAACCACCGCCAGGTTCAGGGAGGCGCGGCGCTTTGCCTCTTCAGGGTCAAAGTCGCTGACGGTGTTGCCGTCTTCCACACGGCCCATGCGCTCCAGCGCGCCGGTGGTGTACAGCAGCGCCTCCACCAGGGTGGTCTTGCCGCAGCCGGCGTGGCCGGCGACGAGAATGTTTCGGATGTTTGTGTTGGCGTAGTTCTTCATTCTAAATAACCCTCTCTTCTACCGCGTGTTTTGCAAAGGAAATGCGGCGGTAGCAACCTATACAAAATTCTAACACAGTTTGTATGATTTTTAAAGGACAATTCCCTGCAAAACGGGGGGATGTGCCGCACAAAATCCGCCGAAACCTTTGTGAAATTTGCCTATTGACGGGCGGGAAATTTGCCCCAAAGGCACAAAAAACCCCGCCGGGCCGTGCCCGGCGGGGTTTTGGGCTCAGTATTTTTTGAGAAGAGGCATGGCCAGGGTGAGCACCGCCCAGGCCGCCTGATACAGCACCAGAGCCGGCAGGCCCAGCGCGCCGATGCCGCCGGTGAAGGCCATCACCAGCGCCAGCAGGCAGCTGATGCCCACGCCCGCGGCCTGCACAAGGCTGGCCACCTTTTCGCCCCAGGCAGCCCCGGCGGCGGCCCGCAGGCCGCCCACGAAGGAGGCGAAGCTGCCCATGTGGGTCATGCAGCCCTCGCTGGTCTCGGCGTAGGCGGTGTGGGGGGCCAGCATGCGCCGCTCGGCGCCGGAAAGCACCTTCACGCTGCCCGCGGGCAGGCCGTAAAGCACTTCCAGCCCTTCGCCGGTGAGGTTGAAGTCGTCGCTCTGCACCAGCAAAGACACGCCCTGGCGGCGCAGGTCGGACAGGGTGGCCGCCACCTGGACGTTGGCCTTGTAGCTCACCAGGAACATGGCGAACAGCCGGCCGCTCACCGCCAGATAGACGGGCAGCCGCCTGCCCTTGGTGTAGCGGTTCTCATAGTCCAGGCTGGGGATCTCCAGGCCCTGCTGCTGCATGAAGGCCCGGTTGCCCACGATGACCCGGTTGTTGTTCACCCATGCGGTGAAGCCGTAACCGGGCAGGTTTTCCAGATTCTCCACCTTGAAAAGCATCTCGGTCTTGCCCTGGATGATGGTCATGAACACATCCCGCAACGTATCGCAGCCCTCGATGAGCACCGAGGCCGCGTAGAGGATGGCCAGGTCGATGCGCTGCTTGTCGAAGGTCTTGATGCCGTGCAGCCGCACGCTGGCGCCGGGCACCAGGTCCCGCGCGCCCACCACCGCGATGTTGGCGCGGCCCAGCTGCTCCATGGCGGCAGCGCCGGGGATGACCGCGCCCACCTGGGCGGCGCTCTTCTGGGCCAGCAGGCTGGGCACGGCGCTCAAAAGGGTGGCGGCCAGCGGCCCGCCCAGGCACAGAGCGCCTGCCAGCGCGTTGACGGCGGCCACGCCGCCGTGGCCCGCGAAGAGGCTGACCAGCGCGCCGACGAGGGCGGCGCCCAGCAGGCCCCAGCTCAGCTTCTGGGCCAGGCCGTCGCTGGCGCGCAGGGAAAAGCTCTGGCGCAAAAAGCCCTTGACCAGGCTCGTGGGCCGGTTCAGCAGCAGGCAGGGCTCCGGCTCGCCCAGGCCCTGGGCCAGCCGGGCGGTGAGCTCGGCGTCGGCCAGAGGCGCCGACGCGGTGTGGTCGCTGCCGGCGCTGGCCATGCGGAAGTTGCGCGCCACCACGCCCTGCATCACAAAGCGCCCGAAGGCGTCAAGGGTCAGCAGCAGCGCCGCAGGGGCGGCGAAGAGGGTGAGTTTGTCCGCCTCGAACTTGTCTGCGCCCACCAGCTGCACCACCAGCTGCACCAGCGCGGCCACAGCCGCCAGGGCGGGGATGGTGTCGGCGCTGGGGCGCCCCCAGATGCCGGGCACGCCGCTTGCGAACACCCGCCAGTTCACGCCGCAGGCTGCCAGCAGGGCGATCAGGTGCACCGCCAGATAGGCGGCGGGGGCGGCGGCCGGGTCGATGGGCCCGATGGGCGGCAGGGGGCTTGCGCCCACCGCCAGGCCCAGATAGAGCAGCAGCACCGTCAGGATGCCGGTGAGCACCGTGCGCAGCGCCAGCATCCGGCGCATGCCGTCCAGGTCCGCCTGCACCGCGCCTGCGTCGGCGGGGTCCTCGTAGTCGTCGATGTATTCCGGCTGCTCCGGCTCGTCGAACACAGCCTCGGCGGGCGCTTCGCCGCCGAACATCCGGGGGAAGAAGCCCCGCTTTTGGGCTCGCTCTTCCTCGGGCTCTTCTTCGGGCGCTCCGGCGGGCCCGTCCTCAAAGCGGATGCTGCCCGCGGCCTCGTTCAGATCGTCCAGCGTCCGGGTGGCGCCGTCGTCCAGCCCTTCCAGCCCTTCCAGCTCGATCACGCCGGTATCCGACTCATCCTGCGCGGCGGCAGGTCCCGGCTGCGGCGCAAATTCCTTCTTCCGGGCGCTCTCGCCCATCATGGGCAGGGCCACCGGCTCCTCCTCCGGCTGGGGCGCGCGGGCGGGGTTGGGGATCATCAGGGTGGGCTCGTCCACCTTGACCTCCCCGGTCTCGCTCAGCTCGTCGTCCTCCTCAAAGCCGGCGCCGTCGTCCTTGTGGCGCAAAAAGCGGGCAAAAAAGCCCGGGTGCTGCTCCGGCTCCTCGTCGGGGATGACCGCCACGCTCTCGCTGAAAAACTTCTGGAACTCCGCGTCGAACTGCATCGTCTCGCTGATGGTGCCGGTGAGCTGCTGCATCGCGTCCGGCGAGGGGGGCGCCGGGGCGGCCACCGTCTGCTGCACCTGGCGGATGACCTCATCGGTCTCCCGCTCAGGCTCGGCCGCCGGGGCCTTTGCCGCCGGGCGCTGCAGCGTGCGCCGGGCAGGCTGCTCCGGGGCGCTCTGGCGGGGCGCCTCCTGCTTTTGGGGCGCCTGTGCCTTGGCGGGGGGCGTTTGTTTCGCCGCCTGTTTTTGGGCGGGCGCAGGCGCTTTGGCGGGCTGTTCCGCCGCGGCCGGGC
>DWXV01000027.1 GCA_019119025.1 Candidatus Allofournierella excrementigallinarum | reverse complement strand
CTCATTTCAAAGACAACCTCCCTGTTTTTTTGAATGTGGTTGGCAAACCCACATCCTATTCTACAGGGAGGTCCTCTTTTGTCTATGGCTAAAGCCGTTTTTATTCCACCAGCAGAGCTGGTGGTTTTTTTGCGCTTAAGCACTCAATAAAAAAACATCGCCCGGCTGTGCGGCAAGGCACAGCCGGGCGATGTTTCGTTTTGCGCGGTCAGTGACGCACGGCGTTGTAGACGTGCTCCACCTCGGCGGGGTCGTCCCCGCAGATCTCCACAGGCTGAGAGAAGTCCAGATTCATGAGGCCCAGAATGCTCTTGGCGTCTGCCACAGCGCCCTTCAGGTCCTGCACGCTGATCTCCTGCCGGCACTGGGCCGCAGCGGTCACGATGTTGTGTACCTGCTTGAAGCAGGTGACCTTGACAGGTTTCGTCATCATTCGTCCCTCTTTCGTCCGAAATGCCGCCCGGCCCCTTGCGGCGCCTGCGGCCGCCGACGCGCCGCCTTTCCCCGCGGCGCCTTCGGCTGGGGTTATTATAGCACAAAAAAAATCCATTTGTACATTTTTGGTTTTGATTTCTACCACGTGAACGAAACCCGCTTTTTGCCGGCAGATTTTTTTGTTGCATTTGCCGTGATCTCACTTTTACGCTCTACCGGATTGCAACAAAACTCCATTTGTTTTTCACATTTCCCGCCCGGCGGCGGCTTTGGACCGTTCCCCGCGGTGTTTTTTGTTGCAAACAGGCGGGATTTCTGTTATATATATTGTGAGGCGTTTTGACCTCAAATCCAATGTTTTGAAAGGTTTGATGATTTTTGGACACCCCTGGCCCCAGTATTTACATCGCAATGGTTCTTCTGGTCGCCTGCTCGGCATTTTTCTCCGCCAGTGAGACGGCCATCTCCTCCTTCAACAAGATCCGCATGCGCAGCAAGGCGGAGGACGGCAACAAGCGGGCGAAAACAGCCCTGAAGGTGGCGGAGGATTTCGACAAGACCATCTCCACCATCCTCATCGGCAACAACATCGTGAACATGGCCAGCGCCTCGCTGGCCACCGTGGCGGCCACCGCCTTGTGGGGCCCCACCAGCGGCCCGGCCATCGCCACCTTCGGCATGACGCTGCTGGTGCTGATCTTCGGCGAGATCCTGCCCAAGAGCTTTGCCAAGGACAGCCCCGAAGCCTTTGCCTTGCAGGTGGCGGGGGTCATTGCGTTTCTTCGCACGCTGTTTTCGCCGGTGGTGTGGTTCTTCGTCAAGCTCAAGCAGCTGCTCACCGGCCGGCGCTCCGCCGGGCTGGAACTGCAGCCCAGCGTGACCGAGGATGAGCTGAAGACCATCATCGACACGGTGGAGGAGGAGGGCGTGCTGGACAGCCAGGAGACCGAGATCATCCAGTCTGCCATCGAATTCGACGACATCACCGTGCAGGAGATCCTGGTGCCCCGGGTGGACATGGTGGCGGTGGACGTGAACGACCCCGTGGACGAGATCGTGAACACCGTGCTGGACAACTCCTTCACCCGCATCCCGGTGTATGAAGGGGACATCGACCACATCATCGGCATGCTGCACACCCGCGACCTGTTCGAGTGCCTGGCCCGCAGCAAGGCCATCGACGTGCGGGCCATGTGCCGCGAGCTGCCCTTCGTCTACCGCACCAAGCGCATCAACGACCTGCTGGCGGAGTTCCGCCGCCAAAAGCAGCACATGGCCATCGTCACCGACGACTACGGCGGGACGCTGGGCCTGGTGACGCTGGAGGACGTGCTGGAAGAACTGGTGGGCGAGATCTTCGACGAGACCGACGAGGTGGAAGAGCTTCCGGTGCAGCAGCTGGAAGAGCACCTGTTCCGGGTGGCGGGCGAAGCCAACGTCTACGACGTGTTCGAGGAGCTGGGCGTTTCCACCCGCAACTTCGACAGCGATTTTTCCAGCACCGCGGGCTGGGCGCTGGAGTGCCTGGAGCACATCCCCGCCCCCGGCGAGAGCTTTGATTACGAGAACCTGCACGTCACTGTGGAGCAGGTGGAGGACAAACGCATCCTCTCGCTGCTCATCCGGCTGATGCCCAAGGAGGACGGGCAGAACTAAGCGAGGTGTTTTTGGTGAGCGAGTATCCCATCCCCCGGGGCTATGTGCCCTGCCTGGGCCTTTACGACACCCAGAAGGCCATCGGCATGATCAAGCAGGCCTTTGAGGTCAAGCTGTGCGCGGCGCTGCACCTCAAGCGGGTCACCGCTCCCCTGTTC
This sequence comes from Candidatus Allofournierella excrementigallinarum, assembly GCA_019119025.1. Classification (GTDB taxonomy): domain Bacteria; phylum Bacillota; class Clostridia; order Oscillospirales; family Ruminococcaceae; genus Allofournierella_A; species Allofournierella_A excrementigallinarum. The sequence continues at coordinate 10,278 of DWXV01000027.1, read as the reverse complement.
GTGGACCCGGCCCTGGGCCTGAACGACGATTTGAACGGCGTGGAGCGCCCGGTAAGCTTCGACATCCCCGCCGCCGGCGTCAGTGCCCAGGTGGTGCACAGCCTGGCCAAGTGGAAGCGGCTGGCCCTGCACCAGTACGGCTTCCGGCCCGGCAACGGCCTTTTGACCGACATGAACGCCATCCGCCGGGATGAGGAGCTGGATAACCTCCACTCGGTGTATGTGGACCAGTGGGACTGGGAAAAGGTCATCGGCGCGGACCAGCGCAACCGGGAATATCTGCATGCCACCGTGCAGAACATCGTCTGCGCCATCAGCTCCACTTTGGACGAGCTGAAGTGGCAGTTTCCCCAGCTTGCCGGCAGCCTGCAGCGGGAGGTGGCCTTCGTCACCAGCCAGGAACTGGAGGACCGCTGGCCCTCCCTTACCCCCAAAGAGCGGGAAAACGCCTTTGCAAAAGAGCACCGCACCATCTTCATCGAGCAGATCGGCGGCAAGCTGAAGAGCGGCAAACCCCACGACGGCCGCGCGCCGGACTACGACGACTGGAGCCTGAACGGCGACCTTCTCTTCTGGCACGAGCCGCTGCAGTGCGCGGTGGAGATCAGCAGCATGGGCATCCGGGTGGACCCGGCGGCCCTGGACCGCCAGCTGACCCTGGCGGGCTGCGACGGGCGGCGGGACCTCGCCTTCCACAAGATGCTGCTGGCGGGCCAGCTGCCCCTGACCATCGGCGGCGGCATCGGCCAGAGCCGGCTGTGCATGCTGCTGCTGGAAAAGGTGCATGTGGGCGAGGTGCAGGTGAGCATCTGGGACGCCGCCACCCGCGCGGCCTGTGAACAGGCGGGCGTCCCCCTGCTGTGAAAAAAATACATACGCAAAGCGTCCCCCATGGGCTTTGACCCGCGGGGGACGCTTCTTTGTTTTTCACAGCAGGCGGCGCAGCACGCTGCCGGGCGCAAGGGTTCCCAGCCGCGCCCCCACCGCCGAAAGGAAGTGGGCGTCGGAGGAGGCAAGCACCTCCAGCCCAGGCGGCAGCAGGCCCCTTCGCTCGTACCCGGCGGCCAGGTCCGGCCTGCGCAGTTCCACCGCGGCAAAGCCCGCTTCCGGCGGCAGCATGCCCAGCATGGCAAAAACGGAATTGCTCCCGGCGTCGGCGTGGGCGGGCACCGGCTCGCCCCCCAGGGCCCGGCAGCGGGCCGCCGCTTCCTCCAGCGGCCAGCCGCAGGCGGCGGTGAGCAGCTTGTCCACCTTGCCCTGCACCCGGTCCTCCTCGTCCATCACCCACTGCTCGCCCCAGATCGCCGGGTCGCAGGGCAGCGCCGGCAGCGCGGCGTAGAGGGCGCGGCCGTATTCCAGCGCCGCCTCCACCGTTTTAAAGTAGCAAAGCAGGTGCACCTCCTCGGCGGTGGTGACCTCGAGGCCCGGCAGAAGGCGCAGGCCGTACTCCCGGCAGGCCTTTTCGGCGGCGGGCAGGTTGAGGGCGCTGTTGTGGTCTGTGATGGCGATCAGCTGGGCCCCTGCCAGCTTTGCCAGCCCCGCCACGGCGGCGGGGGTCATGTCCCGGTCGGCGCAGGGGGAAAGGCAGGTGTGCAGATGCAGGTCGTACCGCATGGCCTGTTCCCCCCTTTCCCGTTCAAAGTCCCATGGCTTTTGCCAGGGCGAGGCTCGCCTCAAATTCCGGCAGGCCGGTGGCCAGCACCTGCACCCCGTTCTCCTGTGCCCGCTGGCGGGCCACCTCGTCCAGCTGCGCGCCGTGGCAGAGCACGATGCAGGCACAGTCCGCCAGGGAGGCCACCGCCACCGCGTTCACGTTGCCCATCACGGTGAACCAGGCGTCCCCTTCCTTCGCCCGGCCCATGGCCCAGCTGAGCAGGTCGCCGGTGAAGATGCCTTCAATTTCCCGCCCCTCGCCGGGCACCAGTGGCTCAAAGCCGCACAGGTTGGGCAGGTCCTTCGTGTTCATTCGCCCGCCCCTCCTTTTCTCTCCCCCGCCTTCAGCCGGGCTTCCAGCTGGCGGCAGCGCAGCAGCACGCAGTCGGCCACCTGGCCGGCGCCCCGCACCACGTCCTCCGCCAGCGCCTCGCAGCTGGGCGCGCCGCAGGCGCCGCAGTCCAGCCCCGGCAGGGTCTTGAGGATGGTCTGCATCCGGTTGTAGCGCTCGAACCGCTCGCTTCGGGTTGCCCCCAGTTCCAGCACCGGGGCGTAGGTGAGGTCGGTGTCCCACAGCATCTCGTTGGGGATGCCGCCGGAAAGGCGGTTCACCGCGCCCGCCACCGTGCGCTGCATCCGCTTGAGCTTGGTGCGGGCGATGTAGGGGTTTTCCAGCTGCAAAGAACCCCCCAGGCACCCGCCGGGGCAGGCCCGCAGTTCCACAAAGTCGATCTGATCGTATTTTTCGTCCTCCAGGTCTTCCAGCACCCGGATGATGCTCTCCATGCCGTCGGCCACCAGATGGTTTTCCACTCCGGAAAGGCTCAGCGCCTCGCCGCCGCTGGCCGCCCAGGCAAGGCCCGCCGCGCCCGCCGCGGCACGGTGGGGCGGGGTGCGGCTGCCGTCCAGCAGGGCCAGCAGCCTGGGATAAATCTCCGTCACCGACACCGCCCCGTCCAGGGCGCTGCGGCTGCTGCCCACCGGGGCCCGGCGCATGGTGACCTTGGCCGGGCAGGGCACGATGGCGATGCAGCCGATCTTTTCTTCGGGCAGGCCGGTTTTCTCCGCCGCCTGTTTCTTGGCCATGCGGGCCGCCAGCTCCATGGGCGGCACCAGCGGCAGCATGTGGTCGATCAGTTCGGGAAAGCGCACCCGGATGAGCCGGGTCACCGCCGGGCAGGCGGAACTGATGACCGGCCGCGCCGCGCCGCCGGTGGCCATGATGCGGCTGGTGGCGTCGCTGATGAGTTCGGAGGCCTCCGCCTCCTCGAACACATCGTCAAAGCCCGCGCGGCACAACGCGTCCAGCACCATGTCCTGGTTTTTCTGGTGGTTGTACTGCACATAGAGGCTGGGCGGCACGATGGCCACCCGGTGTTCAAAATGCCCCAGCAGGGCCAGCGGGTCGCTCACCGCCCGCTTGGCCCGGTGGGGGCACAGCCGGATGCACTCGCCGCAGTCGATGCAGCGCTCCGCCGCGATCACCGCCTTGCCCTCCCGCACCCGGATGGCCTGGGTGGGGCAGCGCTTGATGCAGTTGGTGCAGCCGTTGCACAGCCGCTTTTCCAGCGTGACCGAATGCACGAATTGGTCCATGGTCTCCTCCAAAAACGGCCCGCGCCGGGCCGCCCGTTCAGTCGATGTTCACCCGCATGGTGATGGTGGTGCCCACCCCCACGGTGGACTGGATATCGAACCCGTCGGTGTAGCGCTTCATGTTGGGCAGGCCCATGCCCGCCCCGAAGCCCAGGCTGCGCACCTCGGCGCTGGCGGTGGAAAAGCCCTCCTGCATGGCCTGCTCCACATCCGGGATGCCGGGCCCCCGGTCTGAGAGGACCATCTCCACAGCGTCGTCGTCGATGGCCACGTCGATGCGCCCGCCCCCCGCATGGATGGCAAGGTTGATCTCCCCTTCATAGAGGGCGATGGAGATGCGCCGCACCGCCGCCGCGGGCAGGCCCAGCTTTTTCAGGGCAGCCTTCAAATCGGCGCTGGCCTCCCCCGCCCGGGCAAAATCGTTGCCGGGCACGGTGTATTCCAGCCGGATGGGTCCGCTCATGCCATCTCCCCTCCCCGCAGGCCCTGTTCATAGAGCCTGCCGCAGGCCGCGAACATGGGCAGGTCGGTGGAGAGCACCGCCATGCCCCGCTCGGCCGCCATTTCCACGATCTGCTTCTGGGGCTGCTTGCCCCGCACGAACACGATGCACACCATGTCCATCATCTCGGCGGTGCGCACCACCTGCGGGTTGTTCAGCCCGGTGAGCAGCACCGCCTGGTCCTTCACGTAGGCCAGCACGTCGCTCATCATGTCGCTGCCGCAGGCCGCGTGCACCTGAACGTCCAGGTCCGCATCGGGCGTGTGCAGCCGCGCGTTCAGAATGTCTCTCACCTCTTTGATGGTCATTCCAGACCCTCCCCTCTTTTCCCCTCGGGCGGCCCGGCCGACCGCCCCTTTCTTTTTATTATAAAAGATGTCCCACCCCGTGGCAAGGGTCGGACCGTGACATTTTTAACAGTTTTTTATCAACTTCCGCTTTAATTTTATACGGCATCCCGATGTTTATTTGTTTAATTTGTAACAGCCTTCTGGTATAATGGACATATATGGGCAGGGACCGCTGCCCCCGTGAACGACCTTCAGGAGGGATACTATGAGGCACTTTTCCACCGTGCCGTTTTCCGGCACACCCGAGCAGGAAGGGCAGTTGAAAGCCTGGCTCGACGAGAACAAGGACACGCCGGGCGTGGTGATGCCCGCCCTGCAGAAGGCCCAGGAGATCTACGGCTACCTGCCCATCGAGGTGCAGCGCATGGTGGCCGAAGCGCTGGGCAAGCCCCTGGCCGAGATCTACGGCGTGGCCACCTTCTATTCCCAGTTCAGCCTGACGCCCAAGGGCAAATACCGCATCAGCGTGTGCCTTGGCACCGCCTGCTACGTGAAGGGCAGCGGAAAGCTATATGAAAAGCTGCAGGAGAAGCTGGGCATCGCCGGCGGCGAGTGCACGGCGGACGGCAAGTTCAGCCTGGACGCCTGCCGCTGCGTGGGCGCCTGCGGCCTGGCCCCGGTGCTGATGGTGAACGACGATGTTTACGGCCGCCTGACGGTGGACGATCTGGACGGCATCCTGGCGAAATACCCCGACTGACAAGGCCAAAGGAGGGCGCGCGGTGCAGGAACTTTCGATGAACCTGTTGGACGTGGCCGAGAACTCGGTGGCCGCCGGCGCCAAGCTGGTGCGCATCGAACTCTCGGTGGACGAAGAAGCCCGCCGCCTGCGCCTTGCCATCGCCGACGACGGCAAGGGCATGGACCCGGAGCTGGCCAAAAGGGTCACCGACCCCTTCTGCACCAGCCGCACCAGCCGCAAGGTGGGGCTGGGGCTGCCTTTTCTGAAGATGGCGGCCGAGCTCACCGGCGGGCGGCTGACGCTGAAAAGCGAAGAGGGCAGGGGCACCGCGGTGACGGCGCTTTTCTGCACCGACCACATCGACATGCCGCCTTTGGGGGACGTGGCCGCCAGCGTGGCGGGCCTCATCCAGTGCAGCCCCCACATTGATTTTGTGTTCACCCTCACCGGCCCGGGCGGCGCTTTTTGCGCCGACACCCGCGAGATGCGGGACATTCTGGGCGGAGTGAGCCTGGCCGAACCTGAAGTGGCCCTGTGGCTGCGGGAGTATCTGGACGAACACATCCGTGAGATTTTAAAAAAGGAGTAACGCTTTATGAAGAGTTTGCAGGAACTGGCGGCCATCCGGGACCGGATGCGCCAGACCGTGAATACCCGCGAGCCGGGTGAAAACCCCATCCGCGTGCAGGTGGGCATGGCCACCTGCGGCATCGCCATGGGCGCGCGGCCCGTTCTGAACGCCTTCACCGAAGAAGTGGCCCGCCGGGGGCTTTCCGGCATCATGGTCACCCAGACCGGCTGCATCGGCATCTGCAAGTACGAGCCGGTGGTGGAGGTCTTTGTGCCCGGGCAGGAGAAGGTGACCTACGTTCACATGACCCCCGAAAAGGCCGCCCGCGTAGTGGCGGAACATCTGGCGGGCGGCCATGTGGTCACCGAATACACCATCGGCCAGTCCGGCACGGAAGAGTAAGGAGGCAGAGCCAATGTACAGAAGTCATGTCATGATCTGCGGCGGCACCGGCTGCACCTCGTCCGGCAGCGACAAGGTGGCCGCCGCCTTCGAGGCCCAGATCGTCACCGCCGGCCTGGAAAACGAGGTCAAGGTCATCCGCACCGGCTGCTTCGGCCTGTGCGCCTTGGGCCCCATCGTGGTCATCTACCCCGAGGGCACCTTCTACAGCATGGTCAAGCCCGAGGACGTGGCGGAGATCGTGAACGAGCACCTGCTCAAGGGCCGCCCGGTGCTCCGCCTGCTCTACAACGAGACGGTGGCGGAGGACAACTCCATCAAAAGCCTGGACGAAACCTCCTTCTACAAAAAGCAGAAGCGCATCGCCCTGCGCAACTGCGGCGTCATCAACCCCGAGAACATCGATGAGTACATCGCCTTCGACGGCTACGCCGCGCTGGGCAAGGCCCTCACCGAGATGACCCCCGACGAGGTCATCCAGGTGGTGCTGGATTCCGGCCTGCGGGGCCGGGGCGGCGGCGGCTTCCCCACCGGGCGCAAGTGGCAGCTGGCCTGCGCCGACCGGGGCAAGGTGGAAAAATACGTCTGCTGCAACGCCGACGAGGGCGACCCGGGCGCCTTTATGGACCGCAGCGTGCTGGAGGGCGACCCCCACAGCGTCATCGAGGCCATGGCCATCGCCGGCTATGCCATCGGCGCGGACCAGGGCTATGTGTATGTGCGCGCCGAGTACCCCATCGCGGTGGACCGGCTGTCCACCGCCATCCGGCAGGCCCGGGAGTACGGCCTTCTGGGCAAGGATATCTTCGGCACCGGCTTCTCCTTTGACATCGACATCAAGCTGGGCGCGGGCGCCTTCGTCTGCGGCGAGGAGACCGCGCTGATGACCAGCATCGAGGGCATGCGCGGCGAGCCGCGGCCCCGCCCGCCCTTCCCCGCCAAGAAGGGCCTGTTCGGCCGGCCCACCATCCTGAACAACGTGGAGACCTACGCCAACATCCCCCAGATCATCCTGAAAGGGGCCGACTGGTTCCGCAGCATGGGCACCGAGAAGAGCCCCGGCACCAAGGTGTTCGCCCTGGGCGGCAAGATCAAGCACACCGGCCTTGTGGAAGTGCCCATGGGCACCACGCTGCGGGAGATCGTGGAAGAGATCGGCGGCGGCATCCCCGGCGGCAAAAAGTTCAAGGCCGCCCAGACCGGCGGGCCTTCCGGCGGATGCATCCCCGCCAGCCTCATCGACACCCCCATCGACTACGACAACCTGATGGAGATCGGCAGCATGATGGGCTCCGGCGGCCTCATCGTCATGGACGAGGACACCTGCATGGTGGACATCGCCAAGTTCTTCCTGGAGTTCACCGTGGACGAAAGCTGCGGCAAGTGCACCCCCTGCCGCGTGGGCACCAAGCGCCTTTTGGAGCTGCTGGAGAAGATCACCAGCGGCAACGGCACCATGCGGGACCTTGAGCGCATCGAGGAACTGGCCCAGTTCATCAAGGAGAACAGCCTGTGCGGCCTGGGCCAGACCGCCCCGAACCCGGTGCTCTCCACCCTGCAATACTTCCGCGACGAATACCTGGCCCACATCCAGGACAAGCGCTGCCCCGCCGGGGTGTGCAAAGCCCTGCTGACCTACAAGATCGACGAGACGAAGTGCCGCGGCTGCACCCTCTGCGCCCGGGCCTGCCCCGCGGGCGCCATCAACGGCAGCGTGCGCAACCCCCACAACATCGACACCCTCAAGTGTGTCAAGTGCGGGGCCTGCATGGAGACCTGCCGCTTCGGCGCCATCAGCAAGGGTTAAAGGAGGACGCGAACAATGGAAATGGTCAATCTGAAAATCAACAACGTGCCCTGCAAGGCACCGGCGGGCGCCACCATCCTGGAGGCCGCCCACGAGATCGGCATCACCATCCCCACCCTGTGCTACTTAAAGGAAATCCAGCGCGTGAACGGCGCCTGCCGCGTCTGCGTGGTGGAGGTGAAGGGGGCCAAGAACCTGCTGCCCGCCTGCGTCTACCCGGTGAGCGAGGGCATGGAGGTGTTCACGGGCACCCCCAAGGTGCAGGCTGCCCGCAAGACCAACCTGGAGCTCATCCTCTCCACCCACAACCAGGACTGCATGAGCTGCGTGCGCAGCGGCGACTGCGAACTGCTGCGGCTGTGCAAGCAGTACGGCGTGGATAAGTCCAACTCCTTCGAGGGCGTTCTGCCCGAGCGCCAGGACGACTACAGCGCGCCTCACCTTTTGAAGGACAACTCCAAGTGCATCATCTGCCGCCGCTGCATCTCCACCTGCGCCGAAAACCAGGGCGTGGGCGTCATCAACGTGGTGGAGCGCGGATTCAACACCCACATCGCCTGCGCCTTCGAGGGCAAGCTGGCGGACTCCACCTGCATCGGCTGCGGCCAGTGCATCAACGTCTGCCCCACCGGCGCGCTGGTGGAGCGGGACGACACCGACAAGGTCTGGGCCGCCTTGGGCGACCCCACCCGCCACGTCATCGTGCAGACCGCCCCCAGCGTGCGGGCGGCGTTGGGCGAGGAATTCGGCCTGCCCATCGGCACCAACGTGCAGGGCAAGATGGTGGCCGCGCTGCGCCGGCTGGGCTTTGACGGCGTGTTCGACACCGACTTTGCCGCCGACATGACCATCATGGAGGAGGCCACCGAGTTTTTGCACCGGATGAAAGAGGGCGGCCCGCTGCCCCTCATCACCAGCTGCAGCCCCGGCTGGGTGCGCTACTGCGAGACCTTCCACCCGGATTTCATCCCCAACCTTTCCAGCTGCAAAAGCCCCCAGCAGATGTTCGGCGCGCTGAGCAAGACCTACTACGCCCAGAAGATGGGCCTTGACCCCCGGGACATCTACTGCGTCAGCGTGATGCCCTGCACCGCCAAGAAGATGGAGATCAGCCGCCCGGACGAGTGCGCCGCCGGCGAGGGCATCCCCGACGTGGACGTGTCCATCACCACCCGCGAGCTGGCGAGGATGATCCACCGCAGCGGCCTGCGCTTCAACGACCTGCCCGACGAGGACTTCGACCCCGCCATGGGCGAGGCCTCCGGCGCGGGGCACATCTTCGGCGCCACCGGCGGCGTGATGGAGGCGGCGCTTCGCACCGCCGTGGAGACCCTCACCGGCAAGGAAGTGGAGCCGGTGGAGTTCGAGGCCGTGCGCGGCACCCAGGGCGTCAAGGAGGCCACCTATCAGGTGGAGGACCTGACCCTGCGGGTGTGCGTGGTCAGCGGCACCGCCAACGCCGGCAAGGTGCTGGACATGGTGCGCAAGGGCGAAAAGCAGTATGACTTCATCGAGGTCATGGCCTGCCCCGGCGGCTGCGTCAACGGCGGCGGCCAGCCCATCCAGCCCGCCCCCGTGCGCAACTTCACCGACATCAAGGCCCTGCGCGCCAAGGCCCTCTATGACCAGGACGAGCGCAGCGCCGTGCGCAAGAGCCACGAAAACCTGCTGGTGAAGAAGGTGTATGTGGAGTTTTTGGGCCAGCCCGGCGGCAAAAAAGCCCATGAGCTGCTGCACACCCACTACCAGAAGCGGGAGAAGCTGTACTAATTGTAGTATTTACGCAAAATTATACAAAATATGGCGGCAGGCCTCGCGGCCTGCCGCCGCATTTTTGCCGGTCCGTTCCCCAAAAGAGCAAGCCGCCTGCGTTTGGGGGATGGTGTTTCGCATTTGCAGACAGCCGCAAAAAAGCGCCGGACGTTTGGGCGGCACTGATAAAACAGCATAAGCATGTTTCCGGAAAGCGGCACAGCTCTTTTGCCTCTCTTTTTTGTGCAGGAAAAGAGAGGACTTGTCCTTTGCAGGTCGATAAAATGGAATAGGTAGAGGGGGAATGGGTATGGACTGGATCGAACGGCTTAATGAGGCGATCGGCTATATAGAAGAAAATCTGACAGGCGAAATCGAATATGAAAAACTCGGTCAAATTGCCTGTTGTTCTGCGTACCATTTTCAAAGAATGTTTGCGTATATAGCCGGCATGCCTTTGTCCGAATATATCCGTAAAAGGAAGATGTCGCTTGCGGCTGTTGACCTGCAAGGCAACGACGCAAAGGTCATTGACGTGGCGGCAAAATACGGATACGCTTCGCCTACTGCATTTAACAGGGCGTTCCGATCGGTTCATGGCGTAAATCCTTCGTCAGTAAAGAGCGAAGGAACCGCAATCAGGTCATTTCCACCCATTGCCATTAAAATCACCGTCAAGGGAGTGGAAGAAATGAATTATCGAATTGAAACTAAAGAGGCGTTTCGTATTGTCGGAAAGTCATTCCCGTTAAGCAGGGAAATCGAACAGAACTTTTCGGAAGTGCCGCAAATGTGGCAAGGTGCAGTTTTAGACGGCACCATTGAAAAAATCATTTCGCTGATGGATCGTGAGCCGCAGGGCGTTTTAGGCGTAAGTGCTTGCAGCGATGATGAGGAATGGAGATATTATATAGCGGTTTCTTCTTCTGCTGAAATTGACGGTTCGCTGGAAGAGTACACCGT
>DWXV01000026.1 GCA_019119025.1 Candidatus Allofournierella excrementigallinarum | reverse complement strand
GAAGCTGAGTGCTTTGACGCTCAGCTTCCGTATGAGGAGGACTGTTCTCGCCTGAAAAGAAGCATCCTTCAAGATTTGGGAGAATGGGACTACGAAAACGATTGCCCCAAACCGTGATAAATCACCATAAAGGCTCACCGCCCGCCCGGGCGGTGCACTTGTCAAACAAAAGCAGACACTAAAAAGGGATATTTGTCAGAAGCCCCGTCCGGTCTTGAACTGAGCGGGGCTTTTGCAGCCCACAGCTGCGGCAGGACGGCGGTTATTGAAAAGGCACACAGAGCATGGCCGGAGACATTCCCGCGGTAAAAATGACAGCTCCATCGTCGATGGAGCTGTCAAAGTTTCTTTGAATCGGAACGGGTCACGGTGGCCGGCGTTCCTCTCCGCACAGGCATGTTCCAAAAACTGAAAATGCAGAGCCGCTCAGTTGGCGCACAGGTTGGATACCGAAACCATTTTGTGCCAGTAGTGCACATATATATCACGACCCTGAGTGCCTGGCTCGAATGGCAGAAGAGGGACTTCCACTTCCTCCAACCGGGGGATCTCACCGTGCACATAGGCGCGGATGCGCTGAATGGCGGTGTCTGTGCGCTGGATCAGGCCGCCAATGCGCAGATCGATCACGTCAAGGCCGAAGGCACTGTTTTCCAAAAGCCACTGCTTATGAAACAACTGCAAGAAGCGCGTCAGTTCATCCTTCAGGGCGGGAAGCCGGCGGCTGCAAATGAGATCCAGCCGGCGGATATCCCCGGCTTCATAGGCCGTGCGTATCTCCAGGCCGACGGAACACTTTTGTTCCAGCACGCCGCACAGGGCGATCATTGTGTCAAACAGATACTGCCAGTTCTCCGGCGTCTTCGCCCTTGCCAGGGCAAGGGCCTGCGCACAGGCGGAAAAGTGCGCCGGGTATGTGGCCGGATCCACATGCGCGTCAAACAATCCGCACAGGGGATCTTGATAGAACAGGTATTTTACAGGGTTGATGGAAACCCTGCCGGGCTTTGGATTCCCGGGCGTATACTGAGGCTCATCCAGGCACAGGAAACGATCAAAATCGGCGCCCATACAGCAGCGGGGGAAATGCGCCCTGACCTTTCCGCTTCCATTCGTATAACACAGTTCAGCCCAGTATTGGAGCGCCGGCAGGATTGAAAACAGGGAGCACTCGGCGCCGTTGTCGGCCCAGGCAGCGACCATCACCCGCTGCACGTTATGCTGAACGCAGCTTGCATGGGCCAGATCTGCCACATGCATGCTGAATCCGTTCCCCGGGCAAAAGCCGGTCCATTTCCAGGCGCCGCCGGCGAAGACGATGTCATCGGCCATTTCTTTGTGCTTGTGGAACATGGCATCGTAGACGGATCTGTCCTCGGAATAATAGTCCCAATAGATCAGCGACATATCGCCGGGCAGGGTCTGGCGGATGGACGGATCCACCGCGCAGTCTGTGGAATAGTATTCGCCGCCGGTGGCCAAGCGGAAGAACATGTCGCTCCAGAGCATCACACGAAATCCATATTTTTGGGCTATCTGGTAAACGCGCTCAAAATGCCGCAGCATCAATTGCATCCGGTCCTGATGACCATGCTGCTTCAAATAAGCGCCCAGCCCGACCAGATGCGCCTCATCCATGCCGATGTTGATCTGGCGGCTGCTAAAGGACTCGGCCAAAGTGCGGAACATCGCGTCGATCAGCTGGTAAGTTTTTTCATTGTCCACCAGCAGGATATCGTCTATGTCAAGCACATCTTCAAAAGCTTTCCAGCGCAGAGACTGGCCCAGATGGGCCAGCGTTTGCACTGCCGGAATGAGCTCCACGCCCATTTGCGCCGCAAAGGCGTCCATCTTTCGCAGCTGGTCCGGGGTGTATCCGCCGCGGCGGTATCCGAAATAAGGATACTCTTCGATTTTGTATGTATCCTCCATATACAGCTGCAAGGCGGTGTATCCCATTTTGGAAATGCAGACGATCAACTTGCAAAAGGTCTCGAATGTGGGAACAGCATTGCGCGAACAATCAAGCAGAAGGCCCAGCTGCTGGTAACAGGGATATTCCGAGAGCGTTACTTCACCCCCAAGCGAAAGGGCGTCTTCCAGCAAAAGCAATGCCCGGCCAAAGAATTTTGCGTTCTCCAGCCGGATCACAGCGCGCTGCTTTTCGATTTGCACAGAAATGCCTTTTTCCGCTTTCTCGACAGACACGTCGAGCCCATGCAGAAACCCGGCGCCTTGTGGATAGTATTGTTCCACAGCTTTCTGCTGCGCAGTGGTAAGCCCCAAAAACATAAGTGCACCTCTCTTTGAACCATCGGATGCGGAACCCGGCCGCCGTGCCCGCGGCGCTGTTCTTCCTCAATAGAACTATACCATATTGCCCGGCGGTTGCGAAAGGGTTTGAACGGAAAAAGAAAGCTTGGCAAGAAATGCTTTCGGCCTCGCCCTTGCAACAGGAGCGGGTGTGCGAAAAAAGCGGAAAGAGACAGACGGGCCCCGGCTGCAGAAAACTGCCGGGGCCCGCTGTTTGGTTCATGATCCGGTTCAGCCGCGGGTGAGAAGGGCGGCCAGGTCGCCCAGACTTGCCAAATGGAATACCGCGCGTCCGTCGTCTTTGGCGGTGCTGATGCCCGCGGCGGCAAAGCCGCCCGCCACGGCGGCGGAGATGCCGGCGAAGGCATCCTCTACCACCAGACAGCGCGCAGGGGGTAGCTCCAGCTTTCGGGCGGCCAGAAGGAATACCTCCGGGTCTGGCTTGGAGCGTGCGATCTCGGTGCCGTCTGCCACCGCGTCAAAGAAACTGCCGAGGCCCAGCCGGGCCAGGATGAAACGGGCGTTGCGGCTGGAAGAGCCCACCGCCAGTTTCAGACCCATAGCCCGCAGGGCAGCCAGCGCCTGCTTTGTGTCCTCCGAAAGGTCGGCGGGGGAAAGCCCTGCCAGCAGCGCCCGGTAGCGGTCGCTACCACAAGGTCTGCTTTGACCGCCTGCAGCGCTATCAGGTCATCAAACAGGCGGACACTCTTCTGCTGATGACCCGCCTGCCGGACCGGTTCACCGGGAAAGAGAAGAAAAGCGCCTGGGAGGATTCTGAACCCAAGTGCCTGCATGATTCCACCCTCAGCTTTGCCAGCCATGCCCTCTTTGCCGCCCAAAACGGATATGGCGGGGCCGCCTCTCTTTTTGCTCTTGATGGCCCGGGCCTGCCTCACGGGCGGCTGCCATAGTTCCGGGGGCCGTAGATGGCCGTGCCGATGCGCACGATGGTGGCCCCTTCCAGGATAGCGGCCTCAAAGTCGCCGCTCATGCCCATGGAGAGGGTGTCCGGCAGGGCTGTCTGGTAATGCTTTTCCTGCAGGCGGGTCAGCAGCCCGCGCATCCCGGCAAAAAAGGCGCGGGTCTCATCGGGGGCGGCCCCGGCGGGCGGAATGGCCATCAGGCCCCGCAGCCGCAGGTTTGCCGCCGCCTCGGCGGTCTCCGCCAGGGGCCACAGCCCCTCGGGGGTGACGCCGCTCTTGCTGGCCTCGGCGCCGATGTTGATCTCGATGAGGATGTCCTGGGTCAGCCCCAGCCGGGCGGCGGCGGCGTCCACCTTGCGCAGCAGGCGCCCGCTGTCCACGCTCTCGATCATGGAGACGCGGCCCACCACCTTGTTCACTTTGTTGGTCTGCAAATGGCCGATGAAGTGGCTCGGCTTGCCAAGATAGGCTCCCGCGTCGCTCTTTTCCACCAGCTCCTGCTCGTGGTTCTCGCCGAACAGGTCGATGTCCAGCAGGGCGCTCTCCCGCACCTCCTCCACCGTGCGGGTCTTGCAGGCGGCGCACAGCAGCACATCCGCCGGGTCACGCCCCGCGGCGCGGGCCGCCTGCGCCATGCGGGCGCGGATGCCCTCCACCGCACGGGCCATTTGTTCCTTCGTTGCCAATGAAAAAACCTCTTTCCCACAGCCCTTCTTCGGGGTCACGTTTGCGGATGGACGGCGCGCTCGCCGCCGATGTATTTCGGCTGGCAGCAGGCGCACAGAAAATGCGCCCTGCCGATGCGGCCGCCCTCTTTTTTCTGTGCCTACAGCATAGCATCGCGGCCGGGGTATGTCAAATCGCGCCAGGCCCTTCCGCCAGGCCCTATATATATGTATATGTTTAAAGGCTACTCCGCTTTTGACGCCAACGGCCCCGCCGGCGTCAAAAGCGGAGGCTTTTTAAAAATGTACATTTCCGGATTTTGACTTTCCGTTTTTTGAATCAGAAAAAACTGTCAAAATGCATTCCCTGTGAACAAAGGTGAATATTATTTAACAGCGGCCCCCGCATTTGGTTTTATCAGGTGATGTGCATATTCATTTATTCACAGAATTTGGAACTTTATGCGCTTTCTTTGATTAAAGTGCTGAAAATCTTTCCCATAAAGGGAAATAAAGTTGGTGAAATCGTACAATTTGTGATATAATAAAAGTCCAATGAGGGGCCTTGGAAAAGGTTATTATAATGACAGATCATGAACTTGGTCCCACTTTCGCGCGGGTGGCATCCAAAATCCACATTCATGTACATTTTAAAAGTAGGAGAAGCTATGAAAGGTATTTGTGTTCGCAGTGAGATCAATCCCCTGAAGAAAGTTCTTCTTCATCGCCCCGGCAGGGAGCTGCTGAATCTGACCCCCGATCGTCTTCCCGAGCTTCTTTTCGACGACATCCCCTTCCTGAAGGTCGCCCAGCAGGAGCACGACGCCTTCGCCCAGATCCTGCGGGACAACGGCACCGAGGTGGTCTACCTGGAGGACCTGATGACCGACGTGCTGAACCTGCACCCCGAGCTGGTGGAGCCCTTCCTGTATCAGTGGCTGTCCGAGGGCAACATCAAGACCCGCCGCTGGCAGGATAAGCTCTATGAGTACCTGGTCAGCAACTTCAAGGGCAAGGCCCTGGTGGAGAAGACCATGGAGGGCATCACCCTGAAAGAGATGGGCGGCGCTTCCGCCTACTCCCTGCAGGACCTGATCGCCCCCGCCGACGACCTGATCGTCGATCCCATGCCCAACCTCTACTTCACCCGCGATCCCTTCGCCTCTGTGGGCACCGGCGTGTTCCTGCACAAGATGCGTTTCCCCACCCGCTGCCGTGAGACCATCTACGCCGATTACATCTTCAAGTATCATCCCGACTTTGAGGGCCTGATCACCCGCTACTACGACCGCGACTTCCACGCCAACATCGAGGGCGGCGACGTGCTGAACCTGACCGGGGACACCCTGGCCATCGGCATCTCCCAGCGCACCAGCCCCGACGCGATCGAGATCGCGGCCCGCAACCTGTTCACCGATCCCAATGCCAAGATCCGCACCGTCCTGGCCTTCGACATCCCGGCCTGCCGTGCGTTCATGCATCTGGATACCGTGTTCACCCAGATCGATGTGGACAAGTACACCGTGCATCCCGCCATCCTGGGCCCCCTGACCGTCTACGAGATCACCCCGGGCAAGGACGACCCCGCCGATCTGCAGATCAACCGGGTGGATTCCGATCTGGAGCACATCCTGGAGAAGTACACCGGCGTGGAGAAGGTCCAGCTGATCTACTGCGGCGGCGACGACCTGATCGCCGCAGCCCGCGAGCAGTGGAACGACGGCTCCAACACCCTGTGCATCGCTCCCGGCAAGATCGTTGTCTATCAGCGCAACGACGTGTCCAACGCCATCCTGCGCGACGCCGGCATCACCGTTCTGGAGATGCCTTCCGCCGAGCTGAGCCGTGGCCGCGGCGGCCCGCGCTGCATGTCCATGCCTCTGATCCGGGCAGAATAATCAACGACGAAAAAACCATCTTATTCCTTAAGGAGGAAATTACACTATGGGAATCAACATTAGAGGCCGCAGCTTCCTGACCCTGCTGGACTTCACCCCCGACGAGATCAACTACCTGCTGGACCTGTCCGCCGAGTTCAAGCGGATGAAGGCCAACGGTGTTGAGCACAAGTGGCTCACCGGCAAGCAGGTCGTGCTGCTGTTTGAAAAGACCTCCACCCGCACCCGCTGCGCCTTTGAAGTGGGCGCCCGCGACCTGGGCATGGGCGTGACCTTCCTGGATCCCGGTTCTTCCCAGATGGGCAAGAAGGAGTCCCTGGCCGACACCGCCAAGGTGCTGGGCCGCATGTACGACGGCATCGAGTACCGCGGCTTCAAGCAGTCGGTGGTCGAGGATCTGGCCCGTTACTCCGGCGTGCCCGTGTGGAACGGCCTGACCGACATGTTCCATCCCACCCAGATGCTGGCCGACATCATGACCGCCCGCGAGGAGTTCGGCGATCTGCGCGGCCGCAAGCTCACCTTCTTCGGCGACGCCCGCAACAACGTGGCCAACTCCCTGATGGTGGTCAGCGCCAAGCTGGGCATGCACTTCTGCGCCTGCGGCCCCAAGGACCTGATGCCTTCTGCCGAGCTGGTCGAGAAGTGCCAGGCCGTTGCCGCCGAGACCGGCGCCGTGCTGGAGTTCACCGACGACGTGAAGAAGGGCGCCGAGAACTGCGACATCCTCTACACCGACATCTGGGTCTCCATGGGCGAGCCCGACGACATCTGGGCCGAGCGCATCAAGCTCCTGCTGCCCTACCAGGTGAACAAGGAAGTCATGGCCATGGCCAAGCCCACCGCCATCTTCCTGCACTGCCTGCCCTCCTTCCACGACCGCGAGACCACCATCGGCGAGGACATCTACCAGAAGTTCGGCCTGCCCGCCATGGAAGTCACCGACGACGTGTTCCTGGGCAAACAGGCCCGCCAGTTCAACGAGGCTGAGAACCGTATGCACACCATCAAGGCTGTGATGTACGCGACTCTGAAGTAAGACTATGGGTAAGAGGATCGTAGTGGCGCTGGGGGGCAACGCCCTTGGAAATACCCCCGAAGAACAGCTGAAGCTGGTGCAGGAGACCGCCCAGCCCATCGTAGACCTGGTGGAAAAGGGCTACGAGGTCATCATCGGCCACGGCAACGGCCCCCAGGTGGGCATGATCAACCTGGCCATGGAGTTTTCCGCCAACAAGGGCGGCAACACCCCGTATATGCCGTTCCCCGAGTGCGGCGCCATGACCCAGGGCTACATCGGCTATCACCTGCAGCAGGCCATCCAGGCCGAATTGAACGCCCGCGGCATCCGCAAGCCCTGCGCCACCGTGGTCACCCAGGTGGTCGTGGACGAGAAGGATCCCGGTTTTGCCAAACCCACCAAGCCCGTGGGCAGCTTCTACACCAAGGAAGAGGCCGACGCCATCGCCGCTGAGAAGGGCTTCATCTTTGTGGAGGACGCCGGCCGGGGCTATCGCCGGGTCGTTCCTTCCCCCATCCCGCAGCGCATCGTGGAGCTGGACGTGGTGGAGCAGCTGGTGTCTGCCGGCGCCATCGTGATCACGGTGGGCGGCGGCGGCATCCCCGTGGTGGAGACCGAGACCGGCCTCAAGGGTGTGGCGGCCGTCATCGACAAGGACCGTGCAAGCGCTCTGCTGGCCCGGGACGTGAAGGCTGACGAGCTGATCATCCTCACCGCCGTGGACCGCGTGTGCATCAACTTCAACAAGCCCGACCAGCAGGAGCTTGCCTCCATGACGCTGGCCGAGGCCGAGGAGTATATCGGCCAAAAGCAGTTCGCGCCCGGCAGCATGCTGCCCAAGGTGCAGTCCTGCATGGAGTTTGTCAAAGGCAACACCAACGGCGGTGTTGCGCTCATCACCTCCCTTGCCCGGGCGGCGGACGCCCTGGAAGGGAAAACCGGCACCATCATCAAACCGTAAATTTCCCGAAAAGTAAAAATCGCTTTACGAAAAGAGGAGAAATAGTATGGGCAACAAGAAAAAACGCCGTTCGCTAAGCACATTTGCGATCCTGATCGTTGTGCTTCTGCTCGTGTCCGCCGCCACCTGGCTGGCCAGCGGCCAGACCTACACCGACGCAGAGACCGGTGAGCAGGCCGTCGTGACCGGCGCGAGCCTCAGCGATATCCTGATGGCCCCCATCGGCGGCTGGCACGACGCCGGCGACGTGATCGGCTTCGTGTTCTGCCTTGGCGCCTTCCTGTCCATCCTGAACGCCACCGGCGCTCTGGAGACCGGCATCCATGTGCTGGTGAAAAAGCTCCATGGCAAAGAGCTGGCCCTTGTTTGGATCCTGATGTTCCTGTTCTCCGTGGGCGGCACTACATACGGCATGGGCGAGGAGACCGTTGGCTTCTACATCCTGCTCGCAGCCACCATGATGGCCGCCGGCTTCGACCCGCTGGTCGGCGCCGCGACGGTGCTGCTGGGCGCCGGCTCCGGCGTTCTGGGCTCCACCATCAACCCCTTCGCCACCGGCGCTGCGGTTGCCGCCGCCGGCGTGGACGTGAACATGGGCGTCGTTTACGTCGAGGCCATCATCCTGTGGCTGGCCACCTACTTCATCTCCGCACTGTTCGTTACCCGTTACGCCAAAAAGGTCAAAGAGGGCAAGGGCTCCATCCTGACCGCCGACCAGCTGGACGAGTGCAAAAAAGCTTACGGCGCTTCCTCCGAGATCGACGCCAACGTCAAACTCACCGGCCGCCAGAAGGGCGTGCTTGTGATCTTCGGCCTGTCCTTTGTGGTCATGATCCTGGGCTTCATCCCCTGGGGCTCCCTGAACGAGGGCATCTACAACACCCTGAGCTTCTCCCACTGGCTCACCGGCAACGGCTTTGGCGACTGGTGGTTCGATGACGCCGCCACCTGGTTCCTGCTCATGGGCCTGCTGATCGGCCTCATCGGCCTGGAAGACAAGAGCAGGCTGATGCCCTGCATCGTGGCCGGCTTCGCGGATATGATCAGCGTCAACCTGGTCATCGCGCTGGCCCGCGCCACCACCGTTATCATGAGCACCACCGGCCTGGGCACCTGGCTGGTCGAGGCTTCCGTCACCGCGCTGTCCGCTTCCGGCCTGCCGGCTCCTGCCTTTGGCGCTCTGGACTACCTGCTCCACATCGGTTTGAGCTTCCTGGTTCCTTCCTCCTCCGGCCTGGCGAGCCTGTCCGCCCCGATCGTTTCGCCGATCGTTGCCGGCATGGGCTGGTCCGTGGAGACTTCCATCATGATCAACGTCGCTGCCAACGGCCTGGTCAACCTGTTCACCCCCACCTGCGGCTTCATCATGGGCGGCCTGGCTCTGGCCCGTGTGCCCTACGAGACCTGGCTGAAGTGGGCTGGCAAGCTCCTGGCCATCATCGCAGTGGTTGCCGGCGTGGTTCTGACTGTGGCTATGCTCGTTCTGAGCTGATGACGCTCTAAGCAAAAATCTTACTCCCTCATTTCATAGGAAAACCGGCCGTATCTCCCGCGTATACGGCCGGTCTTTCCTGTTCCTTTCTGCAAACTCTCAAAAAAGGCGAAGGTGATGCATTTTGAACCGACTGATAACCCTTCAGGAGAATCTTTCCGACGCGCACGATCCGGTCACGATCTGCTCTTTTGACTACGAGGCCATCCAGGCGGCCACCAAGCCCCTGATCCACCAGTCCGCCCGCTTTTTGTACATCAAAAAGGGCAGAGGCGCCATCGAGATCAGCGGCGTGCGCTACGACATCCGCCCCAACATGCTGGTGGCCATCACACCCTGGACCATCTCGGAGATCACCGAGGTGACCGCACCCATCCAGCTGATGCGGATCGTTTACGACTATCAGTACATAAACTCCGTCCTGAAGGGCGTATCCGGTCTGGAGGAAGACAGCTCCGAACTGCTGCAGTTCTTGTCCATGGAGCCGGTGGCCTACCTGGACTCCGTCCAGACAGATTACATCGACCTGCTGACCGAGCAGCTGCGCGCCGAACTGGGCGTGGAGTCCACCCACAGCGCCCCCACCGCCCAGCCCCTCTCTCAGCTGTACGTCACCAACAAGCTGGTCGAATTGATGATCCTGTACCGGCGGTACGTGATGGCCGTACGGGGCGAAAAGGATTATGAAAAGGGCATTTCCCAGGAAAACGCCATCCTCAGCTACATCTATGCCCATGCCGCCGAAAAGCTCACCCTCAGCAGCGTGGCCGGGGCCTTCTTCATCTCCGAGTCCACCCTTTCCAAGCGCATTTCCGACATCACCGGCACCACCTTCACCAAGCTGCTCACCAGCATCCGCATCGAAAAGGTCTCCGACTTTTTGGTCTACACCGACCTGACCCTGGACGAGATCGCCGCCCTCACCGGCTTTGTGGACGCCTCCCATCTCTCCAAGCACTTCACCTCCAAGGTGGGCGTGACCCCCATCAAGTTCCGCAAAATTTACGGCAAATCCAAGACCAAGTTCAACCGCACCAACAAGAACATCGCCTTTGAGATAGCGGACTACATCCACCAGAACTACGCCCAGGAAAAACTGAGCGCCGGCGAGGTGGCGTCCAAGTTCGGCATCTCGGTGGCTGAGATGAACCGCCTGATGCTCTACTACTCCACCATGAACTTCGAGGCGCTGCTCAACTTTGTGCGCATCAACCGCGCCTGCGAGCTGCTGGCTTCCACCGATTACTACGTCATCGACGTGGCCTTTGAGGTGGGCTACAACAACATCAAGACCTTCAACATCAATTTTTTCAAGTACAAGGGGATGACCCCTTCGGACTTCCGCAATCGCATCACACTGCAAAAACCCGACGGCAGCGAGACCGGCAAAACCAAGAAAAGAACCACCCGAAAGGCCGAAAAAGAGGAATAGGCCGCCGCTTTTTCGGCCACGGATGCAACAATATACAATTTTTTGATTCTATTGTGTATGGACATTCCCGATGATCTGTGATAATCTATATCGAACGAGTGCATTTCTTGCAATGGCCTATCGCTGACCTGGCCGCGAGGGAAGGCCGTGGAGGTACCCCATGAGGGAAGAACGGCAAAAACTGATTCTGGAACTGATCCTCACCCAGCCTGTGGAGACCCAGCAGCAGCTGATGGAGCTTCTGCGGCAGCGGGGGTTCCACTGCACCCAGGCCACCCTGTCCCGGGACATTCGGGCGCTGCATTTGTATAAATCCAGCGTGCCGGGCGGCGCGCCCCGCTATGCGGTCAATGCACTGGATGCTGCCAGCGAGGACAAAGACAAGCTGACGAGCATCGCCCGTCTGGGCATCCGTTCTTTTGACAAGGTCGACAATTTCATCGTGATCAAGACCCTTCCGGGCATGGCGAAAGCGATCTGCACCTGTGTGGACGTGTTGGACGACAGCGAGCGCCTGGTGGGCCGCGTGCCCGGCAACAACACGGTGCTGGTGGTCATGCGAGGTCCGCAGGAAGCGGACGAAATGTGCAAAACGCTGGAAGAACTGGTGGCAAGAAAGGGCTGAGCCTTTCCCGCCCCTGATTTCGCAAACTCGTTCACTTGGGAGGAAAGCACCTGTATGAGCAACTTTGAAGGAAAGATCTATGACGTTACCAAACAGGCCGTGAAGGAAGTTTACGGCCTGGACGTGGGGCCCGACACTCTGGTGGTGGAAGTTCCCCGCAACAAGGACAACGGCGACTACGCCACCGGCGTTGCCATGAAGCTGGCCCGCGAACTGCACAAGAACCCGGTGGAGATCGCCGAGGCCATTGCGGCAAAGCTGCGCGAGCTGCTGCCCGAGGCCGAGTCCGTCATGGTGGCAAAGCCCGGCTTCATCAACTTCAAGCTGAGCAGCGAGGCGCTGACCAGCCTGATCAACCAGGTCCTGGACTTGGGCGATGGCTACGGCCAGAACGAATCCGGCAAGGGCGTGCGCATCCTGGTGGAATGGGTGTCCGCCAACCCCACCGGCGACCTGCACTGCGGCCATGCCCGCAACGCCGCCTGGGGCGACTCCATCTGCCGCCTGCTGGAAAAGAGCGGCTACGACGTGCTGCGTGAGTTCTATGTGAACGACGCCGGCAACCAGATCGTCATGCTGGGCGAGTCTTTGGTGTCCCGCTATTTTGAATTCTTCGGCAAGGAATACCCCCTGCCCGAGAACGGCTACCACGCCGACGACGTGAAGCAGATCGCCCAGGACATCGCCAGGGAAGACGGCGACAAGTGGCTGACCGCCGACCCGAGCGAGCGCCTGCATTACTTCATGCAGCAGGGCATCGACCGCGAGCTGGCCAAGATCGACCGCGACCTGAAGCTCTACCGCGTGAACATCACCTCCTGGATGCACGAGACCTTCTTCTATCAGAACGATATGAAGCGCATCAAGGACTGCCTGAAGATGATGGACGACAAGGGCCTGCTGTACGAGAAGGACGGCGCTTTGTGGTTCAAGAGCACCGACTACGGCGACGACAAGGACCGCGTGCTCCGCAAGAGCGACGGCACCCTGTCCTACCTCACCCCGGACATCGCCAACCATGTCTACAAGATGGAGCGCGGCTACCCCGTCATGGTCAACCTGTGGGGCGCCGACCATCACTCCTATGTGACCCGTATGCAGGCGGCCCTCACCGCGCTGGGCTATCCCAAGGGCACGTTGTCTGTGGAACTGATCCAGATGGTCCGCATGGTGGAGGACGGCGTTGAGGTGAAGATGAGCAAGCGCACCGGCAACGCCATCACCCTGCGCGAGCTGTGCGAGGACGTGGGCGTGGACGCCGCCCGCTGGTTCTTCGTCTCCAAGGACATCACCACCCAGATGGACTTTGACATCAAGCAGGCTTCCGCCAAGAACTACGACAACCCCGTTTACTACGCGCAGTACGCCCACTCCCGCATGTGCTCCATCCTGCGCAACCCGGAGATCCCCGCCTTCCATCGTGAAGAAAGCTACGGCCGGCTCACCAACGAAAAGGAGCTGCAGCTGCTGAAGATGATCGGCGAGTTCCCCGGCACGGTAGCCAAGGCTGCCAAGACCCGCAAGCCCAACACCATTGCGGAGTACATCCTGTCTCTGGTGAAGCTGTACCACAGCTACTACAACGTGGTGCATGTGAACAACCCCGACGACCCCGAGCTGACCAACCAGCGCCTGGGCCTGGTCCTCGCCCTGAAGACCACCCTGCGCAACGCCCTGGATCTGCTGGGCGTCGATGCCCCCCAGTCCATGTAATCATTTCAAACGGGCGCTCCGCCGTGGAGCGGGGCGCCCCCTTATGCGTCCGTAGCTCAGTTGGATAGAGCGTTCGGCTCCGACCCGGAAGGCCGCTGGTTCGAATCCAGTCGGGCGCACCAGATCGTCGCAAGCGTCATAACGCTTGCGACGATTTTTTTGAGTGCTTAAGCGCAAAAAAACCACCAGCTCTGCTGGTGGAATAAAAACGGCTTTAGCCATAGACAAAAGAGGACCTCCCTGTAGAATAGGATGTGGGTTTGCCAACCACATTCAAAAAAACAGG
>DWXV01000025.1 GCA_019119025.1 Candidatus Allofournierella excrementigallinarum | reverse complement strand
GTTCAGCTGGCACGTACTAATAGGTCGAGGGCTTGACCCAAATCTTGCAGAAGGTACTCCTATGAAAAGCCACGCAGTTATTGTTCAGTTTTGAGGGTGCATGCCTTCAAAAGAGAGATGCGAAAGCCGAATGCTTAGCATACCGGCCGGTGCCGATGACGCGGAGGTCCCACCTGTTCCCATTCCGAACACAGCAGTTAAGCTCCGTAGTGCCGAAGATACTTGGTTGGAGACGACCTGGGAAAATAGGTAGGCGCCGGCTTTCTCTTTGCCCATTTTCAGGGGCCCCTGCCGCAAGGCGGGGGCCCTTTTTCTTTGTGTTCAGAGGCGCTGCTCTAACCCTTACGTCGAAGCCGGGCGTGCGGCGAGAGATGCCTGCATCAATGTGCCGGCGCGGCGCCGTGGCGGTGCGGCACCTGTGACTGCGGCGGCCGGCTCTTTGCGGCCGCAGAGAAAGGGCAAAAGCGAGGGAGGGCGCGGCGGCGTGTCTTTTCTCTGACAGTGCTTTGCATGTCTGCAAAGCAAGATGTGAAAAAGCCTTTTCTTTTTTCCTGTTTTGTGCGATGATAAAAGGGCAAAGGAGGCGCGGCCATGCTGAAATTTCCCTGCCTTGTGCTGGACCACGATGATACGGTGGTGCGCAGCACTCCCACCGTCCATTACCCCGCGTTTGCGAAGGCCCTGAAAACCCTTCGCCCCGATGTCAATTGGACTCTGGAACAGTTTGTAGCGTACAATTTTGACCCGGGCTTTGAGGCAATGTGCCGGGACATTCTGCATTTTACTCCCGAAGAGATGAACTTTCAGGAGGCCAGTTGGCGCGCCTGGTCCGCTGCCCATATCCCGCCCGCGTTTGACGGGATGAGCGAGCTGCTGCGTTGTTATCGCGCCCAGGGCGGCACGGTGTGCGTGGTGAGCCATTCCAGCGTGGAGACCATCCGAAGAGATTACCGCCGGCACTTTGGCTTCGAGCCCGACCTGGTCTTTGGCTGGGAGCTGGGAGCGGACAAACGCAAGCCCGCCCCATGGCCTCTGAAGCAGATCATGGCGCACGTTTCTCTGGGGCCGCAGCAGCTCCTGATGGTGGACGACCTCAAGCCCGGCTGGCAGATGTCAAAAAGCTGCGGCGTGCCCTTTGCCTTTGCGGGGTGGGGCTGCGGCGTGGAGAGCATCCATGACTTCATGCGCCGGAACGCCGACTATTATTTGCAGCAGGTGAGCGAGCTGCAGGCGCTGGTGCTGGACGAATGAATCTCAAAGCATGTCCTGCTCCGCCCGCAATGCCTGAGGATGGCGTTATACAGGCCCAAAATGCCCATATAATCTCAAAAAAACCTTGCAATCAGCCGGGGTTTGTGGTATAGTATTAAAGCCGCATGGTTTGGGCATCCAAGAGGTGTGCAACATTCACCCGCCTTATCGTCCAGCGAGACTTATATAAGAGAGGCAAAAACTATGTACGCGATCATCGTTACCGGTGGCAAGCAGTACCGCGTCCAGAAGGGCGACGTGGTCTTCGTTGAGAAGTTGAACGCCGAGGAAGGTTCCACCGTCAAGTTCGAGAACGTCCTGGCTGTGGGCGGCGAAGGCGACACCAAGGTGGGCGCTCCCAACGTGGAGGGCGCCAGCGTGGAAGCCAAGGTCGTCAAGAACGGCAAGGGCAAGAAGCTGAACATCATCACCTATCGTCCCAAGAAGGGCAGCGCCCGCCGCATGGGCCATCGTCAGCCCTACACCAAGGTCGAGATCACCGCGATCAACGGTTAAGTAATGGAGGTGTAACACAATGGCACATAAAAAAGGCGTAGGTTCTACTAAGAACGGCCGCGATTCCGAGTCCAAGCGTCTGGGCGTCAAGCGCGCCGACGGTCAGTTCGTTCTGGCCGGCAACATTCTGGTTCGTCAGCGTGGCACCCACATTCACCCCGGTGAGAACGTGGGCAAGGGCAGCGACGATACCCTGTTCGCCCTGGTTGACGGCAAGGTCAGCTTCGAGCGTATGGGCCGCGACCGCAAGAAGGTCAGCGTCCGCCAGTGATGGTTTGCAAAGCCGCAGGGGCCACCCCCTGCGGCTTTTCTGGTCGTTAAGCGCCCCGCGTGCCGGGCATACTGTGAGCAGAACAGCCCGCCTGCGGCGGCGAGGAGAATAAGGAGAACAACATGTCCATGTTTGTAGATGTGGCCAAGATCACCATCAAGGCCGGCAAGGGCGGCGACGGCGCGGTGAGCTTCCACCGCGAAAAGTTTGTGGCGGCCGGCGGCCCCGACGGCGGCGACGGCGGCCGGGGCGGCAACGTGGTCTTTGTGGCCGATGACAACCTTTCCACCCTGATGGATTTCCGCTACAAGCGCAAATACGTGGCCGAAGCCGGCCAGAACGGCGGCGCCGCCCGCTGCACCGGCAAAAACGCGCCGGACCTCATCATCCGGGTGCCCCGGGGCACCCTGGTAAAGGAGGCGGGCACCGGCCTCGTGATGGCGGATATTTCCGGTTCGGAGCCGGTGGTGGTTGCAAAGGGCGGCCGTGGCGGCTGGGGCAACACCCATTTTGCCACCCCCACCCGCCAGATCCCCAAGTTCGCCAAGCCCGGCCTGCCCGGCCAGGAGTTCGAGGTGCGCCTGGAACTGAAGCTGATTGCCGACGTGGGCCTGATCGGATTCCCCAATGTGGGCAAATCCACCCTCATCAGCGTCATCAGCGCGGCCAAGCCCAAGATCGCCAACTATCACTTCACCACCCTGTCCCCGGTGCTGGGCGTGGTGCGGGTGGGCCCGGAGCAGAGCTTTGTGGCCGCCGACATCCCCGGCCTCATCGAGGGCGCCAGCGAGGGCGTAGGGCTGGGCCATGATTTCCTGCGCCATGTGGAGCGCTGCCGCCTGCTGCTGCATGTGGTGGACGTTTCCGGCTGCGAGGGCCGCGACCCGGTGGAAGATTTTGAGAAGATCAACGCCGAACTTGAGAACTTCAGCCCCGAGCTGGCGGCCCGGCCCCAGATCGTGCTGGGCAACAAGTGCGACATCGCCGCCGAGGAGCAGATCGAGGCCTTCCGCGCCTACATCGAGAGCAAAGGCCTGACCTTCCTGCCCATCTCCGCCGCGGCGAACCAGGGGCTCAAGGCCCTGCCCGGCCTTGTGTGGGAGAAGCTGCAGGCCCTGCCTCCGGTGCAGGTCTTTGCGGCGGAGTATGTGCCTCAGGCTGTGCCGGTGGGCGAGCGCGCCTACACCATTGAAAAGACCGGCGAGCACGAGTTTTCCATCGACGCGCCCTGGCTGGAGCGCATCCTGGCAGGCAGCGACGTGGACGACTATGAGAGCCTGCAGTACTTCCAGCGCCAGCTGGGCGACAGCGGCATCCTGAACGACCTGATGGCCCGGGGCGTGCAGGAGGACGACACCATCAAGATCGGCGAATACGAGTTCGACTATATCTTCTAAAGAGGGCGGGCGCAGCCCGCGAAAAGGAGCTGGAACGTTTGTATCTGGAGAGCGAAACGCCGGTGGACATCCACGAGCAGTCGCCGCTGAACCTTGCTTTTGTGGGGGACGGCGTGCTGGAGCTGCTGGTGCGCCGCCGGCTGGTGGAGCGCACCCGCCTCACCCCCGGCAAGCTGCACGCCCTGTGCGTGAAGTATGTATCCGCCAAGGGCCAGAGCAAGGCGCTGGAGGTCATCGAGCCGCTGCTCACCGAAGCGGAGCAGGCGGTGCTGCGCCGCGGGCGCAACGCCAGCAAGGCAACGGTGGCAAAACACGCCACGCCTCAGGAATACCGCGCCTCCACCGGCTTTGAGGCGCTGCTGGGCTGGCTTTACCTCACCGGGCAGACCGGGCGCATCGAAGAATTGTTCGAGGCGCTGTGGGCGGGCTTTGACCCGCTGGAAAAAACCGGGGAATAAGCCCCGGCGCCGCGTTTCGCGGCCCTGCGGCTGAGCACGGAGAACGCAGAAAGCGGGGGCCGGGCGGTTCATCCCGTCCGACCCCCGTGTGTGTTCAGAGCGCTGGTTATTTTGCGCCTTTGCCGCCCATGCAGTTCTTGGAGCTGTTCTTGGCGGCGTTGGTGGTTTTGGCGTTCACAGGGTTCGGGACCATGTTCTTGGCGCCGGCCTTGTCGTTCTGAGAGGTGGTCTTGGCGTTCTGGCTGCTGGTCTTGGTGTTGCGGTTGTCCATGATGATAGTCTCCTTTCCATAACGGGGGCGGCTGTTTGCCGGCCCCTTCGTTCCTATTCTGCCCCGGTTCGGGGCGGTTATGCAAAGGCGGTGGAGTATGTACCCGAAATATTTTGAAGCGAGAGAGCGGGCGCTGCTGGGCGAGCGGTTCGACGCGCTGTTTGCCGCATCCGAAGCCCCGGCCCGGGGCCTGACGGTGAACGGCCTGCGCTGCACCCCCGAGTGGCTGACTCGGCGGCTGGACGCGCCGCTGACGCCCTCGCCTTTCTGTCCGGCCGGCCTGGTGCTGGGCGACAGCGAACTGCGTCTGGGCAAGCACCCCTATCATCACGCGGGCGCATTCTACCTGCAGGAGCCTTCGGCCAGCGCACCGGCGGCGCTGCTGGAGGTGCGGCCCGGCCATCGGGTGCTGGATCTGTGCGCCGCGCCCGGCGGCAAGAGCAGCCAGCTGGCTGCGGCGCTGGAAGGGCAGGGGGTGCTGGTGAGCAACGAGTACGAGCCCGCCCGGGCCCAGGCGCTGATGAGCAATCTGGAACGGATGGGCCCGGTGAACTCCATCATCACCACCGGCGACACCGCCCGCCTCGCAGCGGCGCTGCCGGGCTGGTTCGACCGGGTGCTGGTGGACGCGCCCTGCTCCGGCGAGGGGATGTTCCGCAAGGAGCCTCAGGCGGCGGCCCAGCACAGCCAGGCTCTGGTGGCCCGGTGCGCTGCCCTGGGTGCGGAGATTCTGGAGAACGCCGCGGCGGCGCTGGCCCCCGGCGGCCTGCTGGTCTATTCCACCTGCACCTTTGCCCCCGAGGAGGACGAGGGCCAGGTCGGGCATTTTCTGGCCCTGCACCCGGAGTTCGAACTGCTGGACTGCGGCGTTTCCTGTGGCAGCCCGGGCGAGGAAAACCGCTGCGGCGAACACCCCTTCCCGGCAGGCTTGACCCGCCGCATCTGGCCCGCCCAGGGGGGCGAGGGGCACTTTATGGCCAAACTGAAAAAAAGCCCGGACGCCCCGGCGGCTGCGCCCCGGCGGGCCAAGCCCACCCGCCCCGCCAAACCCTGCGCCGAGTGGCTGGCCTTTGCGGCGGAGTACTTCCCGGCGCTGAAAGAACGGAGCACCCGGGCGGCGGGGGAGAGACTGTTCCTGCAGCCTCAGGGATGGCAGGGGGAGGGGCTCAAACTGAGCATCGCCCGCTGCGGCGTGACGCTGGGCCGGGCCCAGAAAGGCCGCTTTGAGCCGGACCACCACCTGTTCATGGCCTTTGGCCCGGAGTGCGAAAACCGGGAGGAACTGACCCTGGGAGACGAGCGCACTGAGGCCTGGCTGCGGGGCGAGGAGATCGAGGCGGTCACCGCGCAAAACGGCTGGTGCGCCGTTCTGGTGGACGGCCTGCCCCTGGGCGGCGGCAAGGTGAGCGGAGGCCGGGTGAAGAACCACTACCCCAAAGCCCTGCGAAATCTCAAATGAGGGGAAGGCGGAACAGATGATACGAAGCGCGGCCCCAAGCGATTACGCGTCGGCAGAGGCCATTATGGAGCAGGTGCAAAACCTGCATGCCGGCTGGAGACCGGACGTTTACCGCGCCGGAGCCGCGGTGCTGACGCCGGACTATTTCGATGAACTGGTGCGCGCCGGGCAGGTGTTGGTATACGAAGAAAAAGGCTGTGTTGCCGGCGTTGTCATCTATCGGGAGCGGCAGGCGGGCGGCCCTGTGAAGGTGGAGCGAAAGACTCTTTTTATCGACTCGATCGCCGTGGACGAAGCGTACCGGGGCCTGGGCATTGGCCGCCGTCTGCTGAATGAGTGCGTGTCCATTGCCCGGCAGCGCGGCTGCTGCGGCCTGGAACTGCAGGTGAATGCGGCCAACGCGCGGGCGATGAAGTTTTATCGTGAGTACGGCTTTGGCGAAAAGTCGGTGAATATGGAGCTGAACTTCTGAACCATTGCCGAAAACCGCGCAAAGGGGCTGCAGAAGGGCCCATGCGGCCCGCCGCCCCTCTTGTCATCCCCGGCGGGATATGATAAAATTATTTAGTTACTGGCAATTGTTTGGGCAAAAAATGGCCCAAGATGTAATAGGAGGAATCCGAACATGTCCGGACACAGCAAATGGAACAACATCAAGCGCAAAAAGGAGAAGACCGACGGACAGAAGGCCAAGATCTTCACCAAGGTCGGCCGTGAGATCGCGGTGGCGGTGCGGGCCGGCGGCGCTGACCCCAACTCCAACAGCAAACTGCGCGACCTGATCGCCAAAGCCAAGAGCCTGAACGTGCCCAACGACAACATCCAGCGCATCATCAAGCGCGCTGAGGGCGGCGAGAAGGACAACTATGAGGCCATCACCTACGAAGGTTACGGCCCCTGCGGCGTGGCCATGATGGTGGAGACCCTCACCGACAACCGCAACCGCACCGCGGCCAACCTGCGCCACTACTTCGACAAGTTCGGCGGCAACCTGGGCAACATGGGCTGCGTCAGCTTCATGTTCACCCAGAAAGGCGTCATCGTGCTGGACGGCGAGGGCCTGGACGAGGAGAAGGTCATGGAGGACTGCTTCGACGCCGGCGCAGAAGACTTCGACATGGGCGACGGCGTGGTGGAGGTCACCTGCGAGCCCGACAGCTTCTCGGACGTGCGCCAGGCCCTGGAGGACAAGGGCTACAGCTTCATCTCGGCCGAGGTGGAGATGGTGCCCGCCACCACCACCGCCATCACCGACGAGGACAACCAGAAGCTGATGGCCAAACTGCTGGACGCGCTGGACGACGACGACGACGTGCAGAACACCTGGCACAATCTGGAGAACGAAGAGGACCTGGATCGCTGATCAGGCCCCCTTTGCGCCCGGCATCGGGCGAGTTTCGGCGCCTGTCCGCCCGACCCGTTTCGGGGGGCGGCGGGCGCTTTTCACTGTGAAAGGAGGCGATGGCCATGGCCGGCGTCATTCTCTGCCCCCACTGCCTTTCCCGGGTGGAAGCGGGCAAGGAGCAGTGCCCTTTCTGCGACAAGAGCCTGCGGAACACCAACCCCCCCGGCACCCTGCCCTATGCCAGCCTGCTGGCGGGGCGCTACACCGTGGGGCGCCACATCTCCACCGACGGCGAGGGCGTGATGTATGCCGCGCTGGAAAACAGCGGCGGCGTGCGGGTGATTTTGAAAGAGTACTTTCCCGTGACCCTCAGCGAAGGGCGGGACACCGCCGGCGCCATCCTGCCCAAAGAGGGCAAAGAGGTGCTGTTTAAGACCACGCGGATGGATTTTGCCGACCTGCACCGCAGCATCATGCGCATCACCCCCAGCACCGGCCTGGCCGCCGTGCTTGACGTGGTGGAGGCGAACAACACGGCCTACGCCGTGCTGGAGCAGGTGGGCGGCGAGACCCTGAGCCATTACCTCAGCGAACACCCCGGCTGCATCCCCGTCGCCCAGGCCCGCAGCATGATGCAGGCCGTGATGGAAGGGGTGGCCGCCCTGCACAAGGCAGGGCTGGTGCACCGGGGCGTTTCCCCGGAAAACATCCTGCTCACCGGCAGCGGCGCCGCCCGTTTGTGCGGGTACGGCACGCTGGGCCTGCGCACTGAGGGAAGCGAACTGAAAAGCAGCCTGTATGAAGGATATTCCGCCCCCGAACAGTATTCCGCCGCCGAGTTTGAGGGCCGCTACACCGACGTGTACGGCCTTGCGGCGGTGTTTTACCGGCTGGTCACAGGCCAGACGCCGGTGAGCGCCCGGCAGCGGCTGGTAAGCGACAGCCTGCCCGCCGCCCGGCAGCTGGAACCGTCGGTGCCGGGGCATGTGTCCGCCGTGCTGGAGCATGCCCTCGAAATGGAGCCCGCCCGGCGCATCCAGAACGTGCCCGAGCTGATGGGCTCGCTGATGAGCGAGCGGGCGGCGGAGAGCCTCAGCCAGCCCCGGCGGGAGTGGGCGGTCAGCGGCAAAAGCCTGCTGGCGGGCAGTTTGGTGGTCATCGCCGTGCTGTTCGCGCTGCTTCTCTGGAGCATCCTGGGCCGCGAGAGCGGCCAGCAGATCACCAGCATCAGCCAGCCGGCCAGCAGTGAGGCCGCCGAGGCGGTGATGGTGCCGGACTTCACCGGATACACCTACAGCCAGCTGCAGAGCGACCCCCAGTTCAGCGCCAACTACCGCTTCGCCATCGTCGCCCAGGAATTCAGCTCCGACTATGCCCAGGGCGTGGTGATGGACCAGAGCCCGGAGGAGGGCACCACCACCACCGACGAACAGCCGTTGATCGAACTGGTCATCAGCAAGGGCCCGGAGAAGGTGGAGATGCCCAACATCATCGGCTTCACCCGGGAGAGCGCCGAGAAGGAGCTGGCGGCCAACAACATCAAGGCCAGCTTCTTCATGATCGAGAACAACGGCGATTATGCCAGCGACTGCGTGGTGCGCACAGACGTGGAGGCGGGCACCTTCATCGACGTGAACAAGGTGACGGTGAACGTCTACATCGCAAAGGAACGAGTGGTCATCAACCCGCCCGAACCCACGCCGGAGCCCGAGCCCACGCCGGAGCCTTCGCCTGCGGCCAGCGCGCAGCCCCCCGCATAAAAAAGCAAACGGGCACGGCCCCTGCGGAAACTTTCCGCAGGGGCCGTGCCTTTTTGAGTGCTTAAGCGCAAAAAAACCACCAGCTCTGCTGGTGGAATAAAAACGGCTTTAGCCATAGACAAAAGAGGACCTCCCTGTAGAATAGGATGTGGGTTTGCCAACCACATTCAAAAAAACAGGG